>JBDSZM010000309.1:0-9041 GCA_039925165.1 Burkholderiaceae bacterium | reverse complement strand
GATCAAGCCGGCCGAGAAGCCCGGGTCGTAGCCCGACTTGCGCATCTCGGGCAGCGCCACCTGGGTCATGGTGGCGGCGGTCGCGACCGACGAGCCGTTAATGGCGGCGAAGCCGGCACAGGCGGCGATCGACGCGTAAGCGAGGCCGCCGCGCCGGTGCCCGAGCCAGGCGCGGCCGGCATGGAACAGTTCGCGGCTCATACCCGAGTGGGAGGCGAAAGCGCCCATCAGGATGAACATCGGGATCACCGACAGGTTGTAGTCGGTCAGCACCGACAGCGGCACGTTGCCGAGCAGGTTAAGCGCCGGCTTCGCGCCCGACAGCAACCCGAAACCGCCGACCCCGACGATCCCCATCGCGATGCCGATCGGCACCCGCAAGGCCATCAGCACGAACATCAGGACGAAGCCGAGCAGGGCGACCAGGTCACGGTCCATTCGCTGCCCCGGTGGGCGGGGACGGCAGGGCGGCGTCCGCGAATTCGACCGGCTCGGCCGGCGTCTCGCGGCCGTGCCACAGGTCCCAGACCCGGCGCGCCGCGAGCAGGGCAGCGGCCAGCGCGCCGCAGGCGGCCAGGGCATAGAACCCGACCAGCGGAATGCGCAGGTCCATCGTGGTCTGGGTGCCGGTGCTCGCGACCTTCACCCACACCATCCACGCCATCGGCGCGAGGAAGGCGAGGGTCACGACGCCGGCCACCAGGTCGAGCCGGCGCCGGTTGGCCGGGCCGAGGTGCTCCCACAGAACGTCGACGCAGATGTGGCCGGCGTGATAGGTCGCGACCGCCATGCCCCAGAAGAGCGCGATGCACATCACGAGCTTGGAGCCGTCGAACCAGTCGGGGATCTGAACCGCGAACAGGTCGCGCAGGATCACGTTGGCCGCGGTGACGAGCGCGATGAACAGCAGGAAGACGGCGGCCACCGTCTCGGTGGCGGCCAGCAGGCGCTTCACGAAGGCAGAGGTCGGCAGCGCTTGCGCGGGGCAGGGCGGCGCCGGCGCTCAGTTGCTGGCGCTGCGCGCGTTCAGTTCCTTGCGCAGGTCGTCGAGCGCGGCCTTGCCCGGCACGCCGGCCTTGTCGGCGGCGGTGATCCATTGCGCATAGACCGGCTCGACCGCCTTCTTCCAGGCATCGAGCTGAGCCGGGGTGAGCTTGACGATGGTGTGGCCGGGCATTTGGGCAAGCTTCTCCTGGCCGGCGTCATCGGCCGCGCCCCAGTCGGCACCGACGCGCGCCGCCCACTCGTTGTTGCAATGGTTGTCGATCACCTTCTTCTGGTTCGCCGACAGCTTCTCGTACCAGGGCTTGTTGATCGCCCACACGAAGCCGGCGGCATACAGCCGCATGTCGGTGTGAAAGCTCACCGCCTTGTCGATGCCGAACGAGATGATCGAGTTCCAGGGAAAGGTGATCGCGTCGGCCACGCCCTTTTCGATCGCATCGCGCGCCTCCGGGGCCGAGACCTGCACGTTGGTCGCGCCGAGCGTCGTCATCATCTGCGCGACCGTGCCGTTGGCCGAGCGGATCTTCATGCCGGCGATCTGGCCCGGTTCGGTGATCGGCTTCTTGGAGTGGATGGTGCCGATGTGGACGTGGGCGATGCAGTACTTGACGTCCTTCATCTCGGTCGCCGCGTACTTGCGGTACCAGGCGTCAAGAGCGGCCGAGCCGGGCCCGGGCTTGGTCATGATGAAGGGCAGCTCGCCGGCCGAGAAGATCGGGAAGCGGCCGGCCTGGTAGCCCGGGTTGACCCAGGTGATCTCGGCAATGCCGTCGCGCGCCATGTCGTAGTGGTCGTTCGCCTTGCCGAGCTGCTGGGCCGGGAAGAGCGCGACCTTGATGCTGCCGTTCGACGCGGCTTCGACCGACTTGGCCCATGGCTCGAAACCGGTCTTGGCGAGCGAATGCTGGGCCGGTACCCAGAAGCCGAACTTCATCTCGACCGGCTTGTCCTGCGCCAGTGCGGCACCGGCCAGCACGAGCAGGGCGGCGGGGACGAGTCGGCGGAGCGTGCGGCGTGCGGACATGCAGGTCTTTCGGCGGCGGGCCCACGGCGGGCGCAGGCGAGGATAGTGGGTGGCCGCCGGGTTGAGACTCATGAACTTCCCGAAGTCGGATGCGGTCCGCCGCCATCGCAGCCCACCGCGACGCGCCGCCTCAGGCGGCCTGGGCCCAGGCCGGCGGTGTGGCAGCCGCCGCGCTTGCCGCTTGGGACGATGCGCGCCGAGCGACGGGCTCATCGCAGCACGCCGGGGCCCACCAGGTCGTCGACCCGCAGGACGCTGGCGGCGCGGATCGCGCGCACCGCCTTCAGGGTCAGCAGTTCAGGGTCGCCCGGACCGGCGCCGACACGGGCGACGCGAACGGCGGCAGCGTCCGGGGCACGGCTCACGCGGTCTGCTCGACCGGGGCCGGCAGGCAGGCAGCCAGTACGCGCAGCAGGCAGTCGACCTGCTTCGTGACCGGCCCGGGGGCCGGTGTCTCGCCGCTCACCACCGACTGGATATAGACCGCCGTGGTCGGGGCGTCGATGCTGCGTGGCAGCACCGGCAGTTCAGTCAGCACGCCGGCCTGCGCGGGCAGCGACAGGTCGGGCCGCGGCTGGCCGTCGATGGTGGCGTCCATGCGTGGCAGCCGGCGCGGGTCGGCGACGGGCTCGCCCTCGGTGCCGCGCATCAGCACCGCGTTCGCGCGGCTCGTCATCAGGAAGTCGGACAGCACGCCGGCGTATTCAGGATGCGTGTGGTTGACGACCCGCAGCACCGCTGCGTGCTGCAGCGGCGCGAGCAGTTTGGCCACCGTGTGGCCGGGGTTGCGCAGGCCGATCACGCGCCGCACCTCGAGCAGCCGCGCCAGCGGCGGACACAGCGCTTCGGTCGTGATGAAGACCGGCTCGCGACGCGCCCAGGCGTGCTCGATGTCGAGCGCGTCCAGCGCGCACGGCAGGCCGAGGTCGCGAAAGACCTCGTGGGTGGTCACCCGCTGCGGGTCGCTCGGCATGCCGTGGACCAGCACCTGCACGCCTTGCTGTGCCAGCAGCAGCGCCAGCAGTGCGGTCAGGTTGGGTAGCTTGCGCGCGCCGTTGTACGACGGCAGCAGCACCGTCGGCGCCCTGCTGCGGATCGGGATGCAGCGCGCATGCACCGCGTCGAGAAAGCCGCACAGCTCGGCCACCGACTCGCCCTTGATGCGCATCGCGATCGCGAAGGCACCGATCTCGAGGTCGCTCACCCGGCCGTCCAGCACCTGACCCATCAGGTCCTCGGCCTGCGCCCGATCGAGCGAGCGCGCGCCGTCCTTGCCGCGGCCGATGTCCCTGATGTATCTGGCGATGCTCATGTCTGACAGCCCGGTGCAAAAAGCGGGCCGGCGCCGTCACGCAGTTTGACGCCGTGCGCGCACCCTGCGGCGCAGTTCGGGCACGCACGAGCCGCACCAGGTGTCGCAACCCAACACGCTTTGCAGCCGCACCCGGGCCGCGTCGTCCGGGTCGTCGGCATCGGCCCGCACATCGGCAATCTGCGCCTCGCCGAACACGCCACACCCCACCCCGCAGCTGGGGCAGGTGGAGCGGGAATCAGGCACCGCGCCTGCAGGTCGAAGGTCGCGGTGCCGACCGCGCCAATCGACGCGCCCGGGCCGACCCGCGGCGGCGCGAGGTCGATCGCGAGTCCCGCCAGTTCGTCGACATCGAGATGTGCGACCACCCAGGGCAGCGCCTTACCCGGCACCGGCAGGGTGAAGGGGTCGGAGCCGTCGGGCGCTGCACGGTGCAGGGACGTGAGCAAGGTGGGTGCCGGCGTGGCGATGCAAACTGGTGCCGGGGTGCACCGTGCTGGGCTGCGGCGGGTCAGCTTAGGCCGGCTTGCGGCGGGATGGGCCCCTCGCGACGTCGAGGCTCGGCAGTATCATGGTTCGCAAGCGCGGTCGATGCCCCGACCGCAGAAGGATGCAGGTCCAGATGAGCCCCGAACGCCCGCCCCGGGCAGAAGTCACCCCGCTCACCAGCCGGGCCCTTGCGGATGCGGTCGAGTTGGACGGTGGCGGCTTGAGCGCGGTGCTGCTGGACCTGATGGAGCGCGGCGAGTCGATGCTGTCGATCAAGGACATCGGCAGCGGGCGCCATGTCTACGCGAGCGCGGGGTACGCGGCGCTGTTCGGGCGTCCGTCCGATCAGGTCGTGGGTGCGACCGATGCGGAGCTGGTCGACGCCGGCGCCTTGTCGCTGTTGCGGGCGGCCGAGAAGGCGGCCTTGTCGCGGCCGGCGGTGCAGGTCGCCGAGCACCGGCTCGAACAGGACGGCGAGCGGCGCGTCTACAAGGTCACGCGGTGCCCGCTGCCGCACCCGGAGGGCGCCCGGCCGCGTCACCTGGCGAGCCTGTGGGTCGACGTGACCGCGGCGCGCCAGCGCGAGCAGCAACTCCAGCAGGCGCTGGCCCAGCTCGAGCAGCAGCAACTCGCCGCCGAGGTACAGCGCCGCGAGTCGCACGACCAGGCATTGCGCGACGGCGTGACCGGCCTCTACAAGCGGATGCAGTTCGACGACCAGTTGCGCCGCGAGATCGATCTGTCCTCGCGCGAGCACCGCGAGTTCGCGCTGGTCGCCATCGCGCTCGATCCGTTGAGCGAGACGGTCCGGTCGCTCGGCGAGGAAGCCAGGGTGCGCGTGTTCGAAGCGCTCGGCCGCCTGTTGCGCAGCAATACGCGCGCGATGGACGCCTCGTGCCGTTTCGATGAGGCCCGTTTCGCGGTGCTGCTGTCCGGTGTCGGCCTGGCCACGGCGCACTCGCGCATGGAGGGCCTGCGGCGCCAGTGCGCGACCCAGATCGTGGTGCTCGACGGGCGCGATTTCGGCTTCACGATCTCGATGGGCGTGGCGAGCTACCCGCACACCTCGCACACCGAGGCCGAACTGCTGCACGCCGCCGACAGCGCGCTGGCCGAGGCGCAGCACCGCGGCGGCAACCACGTCACGCTGGCGAGCATCCGCTTCGAGCGCGGCTGAGAGTCTCTCGATCGTGCCGGCTCGTCCCGGCACACGACGCCTGCCCGTCGTTGCAAATGCTCGCCGTCGTCTGAGCCGTGGTGGCGCCTTGCGCCCTGATCAGGCCTGCTGGGGCGCGCGGCTCGGGCTCGCCCGAACACCCCCGGCTTCTGACGCGGCGCGCCGCGCACGGCGTCAGCCGTGCAGCCCCTGGTAGTACATGTAGGTCGCCAGCACGACCAGCAGCGCCGCGAAGACACGCTTCAACTGAGCCACGTCGAGCCGGTGCGCCATGCGGGCCCCCATCGGCGCGGTCAGCACGCTCGCAGCGGCGATCGTCAGCAGCGCCGGAACATACAGATAGCCGACCGTGCCGGCCGGCATGTCGGCCAGGCTCCAGCCCCCGATCGCATAGCCGACCGTGCCCGCCAGCGCGATCGGGAAACCGACCGCGGCGGCGGTCGCGACGGCGGTGTGGATCGGCAGGTTGCAGGCGATCATGAACGGCACCGACAGGAACGCGCCGCCCGCGCCGACCAGCGCCGATACCGCGCCGATCCCGCCGCCCACGCCGAACAGGCCCACACCGCCCGGCAGCCGGCGGGTCGGGCTGGGTTTCTTGTTGAGGATCATCTGCACTGCCGAGACGCTGACGAACAGCGCGAACAGCACCGCGAGCAGGCGTGCCGGTAAAGCAATCGCGAGTTGTGCGCCGAGCAGCCCGCCGAGCAGGATGCCGGGCGCGAGCAGACGCACCAGGTCCCAGCGCACCGCGCCCTGGCGCGCATGGGCACGTACCGACGCGATCGACGTGAAGCAGATGGTCGCGAGCGAGGTCGCCAGCGCCATCTTCACGACGTGCTGCGCCGGCATGCCGCGCGAGGTGAGCAGCAGCGTCATGAACGGCACCATCAGCATGCCACCGCCGACGCCGAGCAGGCCCGCCACATAGCCGGTGGCGGCGCCGAGTGCGAGGAGTTCGAGGACGAGCGGCCAGCCCAGGTCGAGGTTCATCCGCGATCGAGCAGCGCCGCGACGGCGGTCCACTCGGCGTCGGCGACCGGGGTGATCGACAGCCGGTTGCCGCGCGCCAGCACGCGCATCGTCGCCAGTTCGGGGCGGCGGCGCATCTCCGCCAGCGTGAGCAAGCGGGTCTTGCGCACCAGGCGAACGTCTACCAGCACCCAGCGCGGCGCGTCGGGGTCCGAGCGCGGGTCGGCATAAGGGCTCGAGGGATCGAACTGGGTCGGGTCGGGGTAGGGCAGGCCCGCCACCTCGGCCAGGCCGGCGATGCCGGGCTGCGCAGTCGACGAGTGATAGAACAGCACGCCATCGCCCGGCGACATGGCATCGCGCATGAAGTTGCGCGACTGGTAGTTGCGCACGCCTATCCACGGCACCGTCTGAGCCGGCGCACATGCCAAGTCGTCGATCGAGCACTCCGACGGCTCGCTTTTCATCAACCAGTGGCGCATGGCAATGACCGGAAGAAGGAGGTGTCCGTCCCGAACCGTGAGCCGCATTCCTGAACCAGGCAGTTCAGGTGGGCGAGGTCAGCGTCGGCTTCGGGTTCGTCTGACGCGAGACGATCACACCTGCCGGGCGATATTCCAAGCCCTAGCTCGCACGAGCTATCGGTGCAGGAAATATAAGACTCACGCGAACGTGACGGACCGGATCATTCTACGTCCCGGTCGGCCCTCGGTTCACAGCAATTGACCATCGAGAGCAAGGGTTTGATCGATGCGCTGCACCAGCGATTCGACGTCGACCGACCCCGCGTCGGCAGGCGCGCGCGCAGTCGGTCGTTCGGCCAGGATGAAGGCCAGATTGAGCGCCGCGAGCACCGCGATGCGCTCGCGCGCCTTGACCTTGCCGGCGTCGCGGATCGTGCTCATCTCGCGGTCGACCTGCGCCACCGCCTCGAGCAGCGAGGCCTCGCCGCCATCCGGGCAGCCGAGCCGGTAGCTCTGGCCGAGGATGGTGACTTCCATTTGCTTCATGTGACGCTCTGGTCGAGCGATGTGTCGGCCAACGGTCGCGGCGCATCGGCCGGCAGCCGTTCGAGCAGGGTGTCGATGCGGTTGCGCGCCGCGCTCAGGCGCGAGCGCAGGCTGTCGCGATCCTGCGTGACGGCGACGAGTTGCTGCAGCGCGAGTTGGTGGGTCCGCCGCAACTCGCCGTGGCGCAGCAACAGGCGCTCGACCCGCTCTGCGAGTTCCTCGATGTTCGACATGGGAGTGGGACGCTGGAGGGAGGCCGATTCTAGGCCGCGGCCGATGCGCCATCCACCAAGAGCGGATAGGCATCGCACCATCGCGCAACCCCGCACGCACGACAGCGCGGCTTGCGCGCCAGGCAGACGTAGCGGCCATGCAGGATCAGCCAGTGATGGGCATCCATCCGGTAGGGATCGGGCACCCGCTCGAGCAGGCCGATCTCGACCTCGAGCGGATGGGCGCCGGGCGCGAGGCCGGTCCGGTTGGCGACCCGGAAGATGTGCGTGTCGACCGCCATCGTCGGCTCGCCGAAGGCGACGTTGAGCACCACGTTGGCGGTCTTGCGGCCGACCCCCGGCAGGGCTTCGAGTGCCTCGCGCGTGCGCGGCACGCTGCCGGCGTGGCGTTCGAGCAGCAGCGCGCAGGTGCGCATCAGGTTCGCCGCCTTGGTGCGATACAGGCCGATGCTGCGGATGTGCCCGGTCAGGGCCGGCAGGCCCAGCGTCAGGATGCGCTGCGGCGTATTCGCCACGAGGTAGAGGCGCCGGGTCGCCTTGTTGACGCTCGCGTCGGTGGCTTGGGCCGACAGCAGCACGGCGCACAGCAGTTCGAACACGCTGGTGTATTCGAGCTCGGTCGCGGGTTGCGGATTGGCGCGGCGCAGCGTCTCGAAGAAGCGCGGGATGTCGCGAGCCTGCATGGAGCGGTCGGTCAGGGCGCCTGCGCGGCGAGCCGCTCATCGTGCTCGCGCCGGTCGCGCGCGAGGCGCTCGCGATGCCAGGCGTATTGCTCGCGAGCCGCCTCGGCCTGCGGGGCGCTCCAGGCGGCCCAGCCGCTGCGGCCCGGGGTCGCATCGACCAGCGCGATGCAATCGACCGGGCAGACCGGCACGCAGAGTTCGCAGCCGGTGCAGTCGGCGTCGATCACGGTGTGCATGCGCTTGGGCGCACCGACGATGCAATCGACCGGGCAGGCGTCGAGGCACAAGGTGCAGCCGATGCACCAGGCTTCGTCGATCAGCGCGAGGCGGCGTGGTCCTTCGGCACCGCAATCGGCGTCGAGCGCAACGACCGCGCGGTCCGTGAGGTGCGCCAGCCGGACGATGCCTTCGGCGCCGCCGGGCGGGCAACGGTTGATGGCGGCGCCGTCGTCGACGATCGCCCGAGCGTAGGCCCGGCAGTCGGGATATCCGCAGCGCCTGCACTGCGTCTGCGGCAACGTCGCGTCGAGGGCGTCGACCCGCGCGTCGCGCTCGTTCACCCGAGTCGGCTCAGGCGATGGCGCGAGCCGCCGCCTTCTTTGCCGTGCGGCCCGGCTTCGGCGCTGCCTTTGGGGCCGATTGGTGACGGGCGATGAAGGCGCGCACTTGCGGGTAGACCTTCTCGCGCCAGCGCCGGCCGGCAAAGATGCCGTAATGGCCGGCGCCTTCGACGTCGTAGTGGAACTGCCGCTCCAACGGGATGCCGGTACACAGCGCGTGCGCCGCCTTGGTCTGGCCGGCGCCCGAGATGTCGTCGAGTTCGCCCTCGATGGTCAGCATCGCGGTGTCGTGGATGTCCTGCGGGCGCACGAGATGGCCGCCGATCTCCCAGGTGCCCTGCACCAGCGAGAAGTCCTGGAACACGATCCGGATCGTGTCGAGGTAGTACTCGGCCGGCATGTCCAGCACGGCGTTGTATTCGTCGTAGAACTCGCGGTGAGCATCGACGTTGCCGCCGTCGCCGCGCACCAGGTCGAGGAAGTAGTCGTAGTGCGAGCTGACGTGGCGGTCCGGGTTCATCGCGACGAAGCCGGTGTGCTGGAGAAAGCCCGGGTAGACCGCACGGCCGGCGCCAG
>JBDSZM010000308.1:0-5314 GCA_039925165.1 Burkholderiaceae bacterium | reverse complement strand
AGGCCGAGCAGCAACTGGCCGAGGAAGGCCTGGATCGGAATGCCGAAGATGTCCATGGGTGGTCGGTCGCGCTGAGCGCCGCGGCCCGCAGGCCGCGGCGGATCAGAGGGCGGTTACGCCATCACTTCCAGAGTGCGCACTTGGTTTCCGCCTTGGGCGTCCAGGCTTCCTCGCCCTTGAAGGTCTGGGCGATCTTGTAATAGTCCCACGGCTCGGTCGACTCGGCCGGCGTCTTGATCTGCATCAGGTACATGTCGTGCACCATCAGGCCGTCGCCGCGGATGAAACCGCCCTTGGCGAAGATGTCGTTGACCTTGGTCTTCTTCATCTGCGCCAGCACCTTGTCGGCGTCGTCGGTGCCGGTCGCCTTGACCGCGTTCAGGTAGTTCAGAACAGCCGAGTAGTCACCGGCCTGCAGCGACGAGGGCATGCGCTTGACCTTCTCGAAGAACTTGCGGCTCCAGGCGCGCGCGTCGGCGTCGCGGTTCCAATACCAGCTGTCGGTCAGGTACATGCCCTGCGTGGCCTTCAGGCCGAGCGAGTGGATGTCGTTGATGAACATCAGCAGGCCGGCCAGCTTCATCGTCTTGGTGACGCCGAACTCGTTGGCCGCCTTGATCGAATTGATGGTGTCGCCGCCGGCGTTGGCCAGGCCCAGGATCTGCGCCTTGCTGCCCTGCGCTTGCAGCAGGAACGACGAGAAGTCGCTCGCTGCCAGCGGGTGCTTGACCGAGCCGACGATGGTGCCGCCGGCCGCCTTGACCACTGCCGCCGTATCGTCCTGCAGCTGCTGGCCGAACGCATAGTCGGCGGTCAGGAAGTACCAGCTCTTGCCACCCGACTTGACGACCGCATTGCCGGTGCCCTTGGCCAGTGCCACGGTGTCATAGGCCCAGTGCAAGGTGTACGCATTGCACTGGTCATTGGTCAGTGCCGAGGTCGCCGCACCGACCGAGATGAACGGCTTCTTCTTCTGGTCCGCGATCTTGGCCATGGCCAGGTTGGTGCCCGAGCTGGTGCCGCCGATCAGCAGGTCCAGGCCCTGGGTGTCGAACCATTCGCGCGCCTTGGTGGCGGCGATGTCGGCCTTGTTCTGGTGGTCGGCGACCAGCAGCTCGATCTTCTTGCCGTTGATCGCGCCGCCCATGTCGGCAATCGCCATCTTGATCGCCTCGGCGCCGGCCGGGCCGTCGATGTCGGCGTACAGGCCCGACATGTCGGTGATGAAGCCGATCTTGATCGTGTCCCCGGAAATCTGCGCCTGCGCGGGAGCGGCGACGCCGAAGGCGGTGACGAAGCCGGCCAGCGACAGCGCGGCGGCGGTGAGTTTGAGTTTCATAGCGGTAGACGCTCCTGAGTGGCTAAGACGCCGACGGATGCCGGCAAGGAGTCACACGCCCAGATACGTACGGAGATCATCCATCCGTCCGGGCAGTTGCGATTGGGTGAAGTCCTGAAGGATGCGGCCGTGCTCCATCACCAGGAAGCGGTCGGCCAGCGGCGCGGCGAAATGGAAATTCTGCTCGACCATCACGATGGTGTAGCCCTGGCTGCGCAGGCTGCGCACCACCTCGGCGAGCTTTTGCACGATGACCGGTGCGAGGCCCTCGGAGATCTCGTCGAGCAGCAGCAGCCTGGCGCCGGTGCGCAGGATGCGCGCCACCGCCAGCATCTGCTGCTCGCCGCCCGACAGGCGCGTGCCCTGGCTCGAAGCGCGCTCGCGCAGGTTCGGGAACATGGCGTAGATCTGCTCGACGTCCATGCCGCCGGGGGCCAGCGTCGGCGGCAGCAACAGGTTCTCCTCGGCCGACAGGCTGGAGAAGATGCCGCGCTCTTCCGGGCAGTAGCCGATGCCCAGGCGCGCGATGCGGTGGGTCGACAGGCTGATTACCTCCTGCCCGCGGACCCGCACCGAGCCCTTGCGGCTGCCGGTCAGTCCCATCATGGCGCGCAGCGTGCTGGTGCGCCCGGCGCCGTTGCGGCCGAGCAGGGTCACGACCTCGCCTTCGGCGACGCTGAAGTCGACACCGTGCAGCACGTGCGACTCGCCGTACCAGGCGTGCAGGTCCTTCACCTCGAGGTAGGGTGACGCCATGTCAGTCCTGCGCGGCCGTTGCGCAGGGACGGCTCGGCCCCACGAGGGCCAGCGAACGACGTGCGCACGGGAGCTTCATTTCTAGTGCGCCCCCTTCAGTTCGACGTCGGCGCTGCCCATGTAGGCTTCGATCACCGCCGGGTTCTTCGAGACCTCGGCGTAGGGCCCCTCGGCCAGCGTGGCGCCGCGCTGCAGCACCGTGATGGTGTCGGCAATGCTCGCCACGACGCTCATGTTGTGCTCGACCATCAGCACCGTGCGATTGGCCGATACCTTCTTGATGAGCCGGCGGATCCGGTCGACGTCCTCGAGCCCCATGCCCTGGGTCGGCTCGTCGAGCAGCATCAGCTCGGGCTCCATCGCCAGCGTGGTCGCGATCTCGAGGGCGCGCTTGCGGCCGTAGCTGAGCTCGACGGTGGGGACGCCGGCGACATCCTGCAGGTCGACCTCCGCGAGCAGCGTCATCACCTGCTCGTCGAGCGCCTGCAGGCTGCGCTCGGACTTCCAGAAATGGAACGAGGTGCCGAGCTTGCGTTGCAGGGCCACCCGCACGTTCTCGAGCACGCTCAGGTGCGGGAACACGGCCGAGATCTGGAACGAGCGGATGATGCCGCGCCGCGCGATGTGGGCCGGCGTGTCGGCCGTGATGTCGGTGCCGTTGAAGAGGATGCCGCCCGAGGTCGGCTTGAGAAACTTGGTCAGCAGATTGAAGCAGGTCGTCTTGCCGGCGCCGTTGGGCCCGATCAGCGCGTGGATGTGGCCCCGCACGACCTTCAGATCGACCGCATCGACCGCCACGAAGCCCTTGAATTCCTTGGTGAGCGCACGCGTTTCAAGGATCAGGTCGGCGGTCATGCGGTGGTTCGGAGGCGGCGTAGGAAGGGCATGGGGCGGGCTGGCAAGGCGCGGATTCTAGCGACGCGCCGCGGCGGGTCGCCGTAGGGCGATCCACGCGCGGTTGCGGCGCGCGACGACTGTCGCACCCTGGCCGGCTTGCGCCAAGCTGGTTTCCACCATGCCTGCCCAGACCCTCACCAACGCTCCGTCAAGGCTTGTTTATGTCAACGACACCGCTGCAGGGATCCGGCGCCTGCGCCTGCGCGCCGGCTTTCGCTACGTGCGCAGCGACGGCGCCCCCTTGCGCGACCGCCGCCAGTTCTCGCGCATCCGCCGCCTGGCGATCCCGCCCGCCTACGAGTACGTGTGGCTGTGCCCGACCGAGAGCGGCCGCCTGCAGGCGACCGGACGGGACGCCCGCGGCCGCAAGCAATACCTCTACCGCCCGCAGTGGCGCGACGTGCGCGACGCCGCCAAGTTCGACCGGATGCTCGAGTTCGGGCAGGTGCTCGGGCGCATCCGTGCGTGGGTCGACCGCGATCTGGCCTCGCGCGACCTCGGCAAGGACCCCGTCACCGCCGCGATCGTTCGGCTGCCCGACACCCCCTGCATCCGGGTCGGCAACGACGAATACGCACGCAACAACCGCAGCTATGGCCTGACGACGCTGCGCAACCGTCACGCGCAGGTCGAGGGCGCGACGACGCGGCTCGCGTTTCGCGGCAAGAGCGGGGTGATGCACCGGGTCGAGATCGACGATCCCCGCGTCGCGCGCTGCCGAGACGCACGCGCCGCCCGGTGTCGAGCCAGGCCCAGTCATCCTGTCCTACGCCGCGAAGCGCGCGGCTCCGATGGGCAGCGCGCGGCGGGTTGGCTTCAATGCAGGCGTGGGTGCTGCGGCGCTCACGCGAACGGCCAAGCAGCCAGCGATTCACCGGTGGACCACGCGCTCCACTTCAACCGAAAGGATCTGACATGAACGACCAACGTACCCGGAACAACCTGACCGACGCCGACGCCAACCGCGATCCCCTCACCGGAGCTCCGGGCTCGCACCCGGTCGGCACCGGCCTCGGCGCTGTCGCTGGCGGCCTGGCGGCCGGCGCCGCCGCAGGCACCGTGGTGGGCCCGGTCGGAACGATGATCGGCGCGGCCGTGGGTGCCGTGGTCGGCGCCTTCGCCGGCAAGGGCATCGCTGAGTCGATCGACCCGACCGCCGAGAACGCCTACTGGGAAGAGAACTACACCGATCGTCCCTATGTGAACGACGGCGCGAGCTACGACGATTACGGCCCGGCCTATCGCTACGGCGTCGACCAATATGGCCAGAACGCCGGCCGCAACTTCGACGATGTCGAGCCCGAGCTGTCGAACCGCTGGGACACCGCCCGCGGCGAATCGAGCCTGGAGTGGAATCACGCCAAGCACGCGGTGAAAGACTCGTGGAACCGCGTCAGCGATACGGTCGAGCGCGCCGTGCCGGGCGACTCGGACCGCGACGGCAAGTAAGCGACGCTGCGGTCGGCCTGGCGCCGGTCGCTCCGAAACGACACGCTGCGGCGTGTCGTTTTTCGTTGTGCCGTCGACGTTCTCGGCGTGACGGCGGCGGGCGGCGTCGAGGCGGCGTCTCAGCGCCTGCGGATCACGCCGCAGGCGAGTCGAGCGCCCGAGTTTCCGGTCGGCTGGGTCGCGTAATCGTCGGGCATGGCGTGCACGATCACGGCCTTGCCGACGAACGAACTGGCGGCGTCGCCGCCCAGGTTGCCGTCGATGCGGAAGCTGGCCTGCGCGTTGCCCTGCGCGTCGGCCGTCAGCGACGGCATGTCGCCCGCATGGTGGGCGGCCGGCGCTGCGCCATGCGGAGCACCCGACGGGTTGAAGTGGCCGCCAGCGCTCATCGCGTCGGGGCTCGAGCAGTCGCCCTTCTCGTGGACGTGAAAGCCGTGCACCTGGTTCGGCTTGAGTCCGGACACCCGGGCCGTTACCGCCAGCCGCGTGCCCTGCAGCGTGTAGCGGACCTCGCCGGCGGTGGCGCTGCCCTGGGTCGGAGCAAGGCTGGCGATCGCGGACGGCATCGACCCGCCCGGCATGCCGGGCGATATCGGTGCGCAGCCCGCCAAGGCGACCATGCCGCCGAAGACGGCCGCGCCGCGGAAGAGGAAGCGCGGGCGGAATGCCGCGACGAGGCGGATTCGGGTCATGAGCTGCCTTGCAGATTCGAAAGGACATCCAGCTTAAGCCCCGCATCGTAAACGCGCCGCCGCCCGGCCGGAGGAAAATGGCGGCATCCCATCGCAACTCTCGAGGATGCAGCCATGTATACCGACGTCTCCCTCTTCATCGACGGCCAGTGGTGCGCCGGCGCCGGTGGCAAGACGCTGC
>JBDSZM010000307.1:0-9620 GCA_039925165.1 Burkholderiaceae bacterium | reverse complement strand
CTGCGCCCCGCCCATGACCGGCATATCCGACCCGGGATTCGACACCCTCGCTCTGCACGCCGGCGCGGCGCCCGACCCCGCGACCGGGGCGCGCGCGGTGCCGATCCACCTCACGACCTCGTTCGTCTTCGAGAACAGCGAACACGCGGCGTCGCTGTTCAACCAGGAGCGCGCCGGCCACGTCTACAGCCGGATCTCGAACCCGACCAACGCGGTGCTCGAGGAGCGGGTGGCCGCGCTCGAAGGCGGCATCGGCGCCATCGCCACCGCCAGCGGCCAGGCCGCGCTGCACCTGGCGATCGCGACGATCTGCGGTGCGGGATCGCATCTGGTCGCGTCGAGCGCGCTCTACGGCGGATCGCACAACCTCTTGCACTACACCTTGTCGCGTTTCGGCATAGCGACCACCTTCGTCGCGCCCGGCGACCTCGACGCCTGGCGCGCGGCGATCCGCCCCGACACGCGGCTGCTGTTCGGCGAGACGCTCGGCAACCCCGGGCTCGACGTGCTCGACATTCCGGCGCTGGCGCAGATGGGGCGCGAGCACCGGCTGCCGCTGCTGGTCGACTCGACCTTCACCACGCCCTGGCTGATGCGCCCGTTCGACCACGGCGCCGATCTGCTGTTCCATTCGGCCACCAAGTTCCTTTCCGGCCACGGCACCGTGATCGGCGGGGTGCTGGTCGACAGCGGCCGATTCGACTGGGAGGCCGCACATGCCACCTCGGGCCGCTACGCCGAACTGGCCGCACCCTACGACGGCTTCCACGGCATGGTGTTCACCGAAGAAAGCAGCGTCGGCGCCTTTTTGCTGCGCGCGCGGCGCGAGGGCCTGCGCGACTTCGGCGCCTGCATGAGCCCGCACACGGCCTGGCTGATCCTGCAGGGCATCGAGACGCTGCCGCTGCGCATGGCGCGGCATGTCGAGAACACGCGCAAGCTGGTCGCCTTTCTCGACGCGCACCCAATGGTCGCGCGGGTCGGCTACCCGGAACTCGCGTCGCACCAGAGCCACGCGCTGGCACAGCGCCTGCTGCCGCGCGGCTGCGGTTCGGTCTTCAGCTTCGATCTGAAGGGCTCGCGCGGGACCGGCGACGGGTCCGCTGCCCGGACCCAGGGCCGGGCCTTCATCGAGGCGCTCAAGATCTTCTCGCACCTGGCCAACGTGGGCGACTGCCGCTCGCTCGTGATCCACCCCGCGTCGACCACCCACTTCCGGATGGACGATGCGACGCTGGCACGCGCCGGCATCACACCCGGCACGATCCGGCTGTCGGTCGGCCTGGAAGACGCGGACGACCTGATCGACGACCTGCAGCGCGCGCTGCGGGTGGCCGAGAAGACGGCGGCCTGAATGCGACCCGCACGCTCGCTGCGTTGGCAGCCGTCCGAGGGGGCTCTCGGTCCCGTCGGGGCGGCCGGGCGCTACTGAGATGGAGCTGCGCGTCGGCGATCGCCCGGCCTACGCCTACACCGGCGGCAAGCCCTTCGACGCCGCCCTGCCCTGCATCGTCTTCATCCACGGCGCGCTGCACGACCACGGGGTTTGGAACCTGCTCGCGCGCTGGTATGCGCACCACGGCCATTCGGTGCTGGCGATCGACCAGCCGGGCCACGGACGCACGCCCGGCCCGCCGCTCGACAGCGTCGAGGCGCTGGCCGACTTCACGCTCGCGCTGCTCGATGCCGCCGGGGTTCGGCGCGCTGCGCTGGTGGGCCACAGCATGGGCGCGCTGATCGCCCTCGAGGCCGCGGCGCGCACGCCCGAACGCGCGACGCGGCTGGTGCTGCTGGGGGTCGCGGTGCCGATGAAGGTATCGCCGGCCTTGCTCGCCACCGCCACCGAAGATCCGCAGCGCGCGATCGAGCAGGTCAATGCGTGGTCGCATTCCAGCATCGCCGCCAAGCCGGCCTTTCCCGGTCCGGGCAACTGGCTGCACGGCGGCAACCGCGCCCTGATGCGACGCAACCAGGCGGCCGACGCGACGATCAACCTGTTTGCCCACGACTTCAGGGTCTGCGACCGCTATGCCGGCGGGCTCGAGGCCGCCGCGCGCGTGACGTGCCCGACCACGCTCGTCCTCGGGCGCCTCGATCAAATGGCGCCGCCGGCCGGCGCCCGCAGCCTGGCGACGGCCCTGCGCGCACGCAGCGTCGAGCTGCCCTGCGGCCACGCCCTGATGCAGGAGGCGCCCGACGCGACGCTGCAGGCGCTGCGCGGCGCGCTGCGCTGATCCTCGGTCCAGAGGAAGCGCCGTACGCCGCTGCTGCCGATACTTGGCGGCGACACTATTCACCGAAGGCCTGCTCATGCCTGCTCCTCCACACACCTACCGCCAGAAGCAGCAACCCACCAAGATCGCTCGGCATGTCCAGACGGCGAACCTGACGCGACAGAATGTCGACGCCAGTGCCGCCACGGTCGCCGCGCGCGCGACGGGGTTCGCGGAAATTCTCAAGCGCAGCCAGTTCAAGCGGGAGCGTCTGACCCGGATGCGCAAGCTCGCCGAATCCCTGCGTAAATTCAAGGAAGGCGACCCGAGCACCAAGGCCGGTACCGTGCTGAAACAGACGCACGAATTTCTGGAGTTTGCAAAAGAAGCAGGCGAGTTGCTCGCCAAAATGAAAGAGGCTTCGATCGTCAAGGACGTTCATACGGCGATCGGTACCGCGAAAGATCTGTCAGGCGCTGGGCACAAACTCGACAGCGCGATGAATGGCGTCAACGCTGTGCTGGTGGCCGTCGCGGTCACGGCTTTCGTTGCGAGGTTGACGCAACTCGCCTCGAGGTCCGACTTTGTCGCCGCCCTGCGTGGAAAGCGGCTCGACATGAAAAGACTCAAAGACGGGGTGGAGTTGGCAAAGGTCCTGAAGGAATACGCCAAGCAACCCGACTTCGGTATCGGCGAGGACGTGAAGGCGGCGGCTGAATTTGTCAAGCTTGCACACGCGGCGGAAGAGAAATTGTCCAAAGACAAAGGGCTGTCCGGCATCAAGGAGGTGCAAACGATGATCGACACCGCCAAGAAGCTGTCCGCAGCACAACACAAACTCGAAGGCGCAGTGAATTCAGCCAACGCGAAGCTAGTTGCAAGCGCCATCAACAATTTCGCCACGGCGGTGGAAAGTGCCACCGAGAAGGTGGGCGTCAAGTGGTAGCCGCGGCTGCGAGATGGTGGCGTCGATGAGTGCAGCGGCAGCGCTGACAAGCACGTTCGGCACTGCAGCTTCCCAGACGAGCCAGCGTCAATCTCTCAGCACGTCCGCCAGCATCACGTCGCCGAAGCCCGCACGTTCCCAGAAGCCGTGCAGAGCACCGCTCGGTTCGAGCAACAGCTGCGCGAGCAGCGGCCGCGCCGGCGTGGTCGACGGATCGCACAGAAGCACGTAGCGCGGGTTCTCGGGCTCCTCGAGCCGACCGACCCAATCCAGGCTGGCCAGACGATCGAGGATGGGCTCGATCTGCAGCGGGTCGATGCGCATGGCGAGCGACAGGTCGCTCGCGCTCAGGCCGTGGGCGTCGCGACCGTGCCCGTGCGCCAGCTGACTCAGCAGCGCGACCGCCAGGTGGAACTGCGCGCCGGGTCCGTCGCGCCAGCGCACGACCCGGCGCTGCAGGCTCGGCGCATAGGCCGCGATCACCGCACCGAGCAGGACGATGACCCAGCCGAAATAGATCCAGATGAGGAAGATCGGCAAGGTCGCGAAGGCGCCGTAGATGAGCGCATACGACGAGACGTTGCCGAGGTACCAGCCCAGCGCGCGCTTGGCGACCTCGAAGCCGGCGGTGGCGAACAGGCCACCGGCCCAGGCATGGCGCCATTGCACGTGGGTGTTGGGCGCGTAGTGATAGAGCCCGGCCAGCCCGGCGGCCAGAAAGACGAACTGCAGCGACGCGAGCAGCACCGACAGCCCGCCCGGCAGCGTGCCGACGAGGCCCTGCGACGCCGACAGCGCGTACGAGGTCGCCGACAGGCTGAGCGCCAGCAGCAGCGGCCCCAGCGTCGCCGCGGTCCAGTACACCAGCACGCGCTGCGCCACCGGACGCGGGGTGCGCACGCGCCAGATCGCATTCAGGGCACGGTCGATCGTGACCATCAGTGCCAGCACCGCCAGCGCCAGCGAGACCAGGCCGACCGTACCGAGCCGATTCGCCTTGCCGGCAAACTGCGTCACCGCCGTCAGCACCGGCCGCGCGATGCTGTCGGGCACCAGCGCCTGCAGCAGGTATTTCTGCAACGTGCCCTCGAGGTTGCCGAACATCGGGAACGCAGACAGAACGGCCAGCGTCACCGTCACCAGCGGGACCAGCGAGATCAGGGTCGTGAAGGTCAGGCTGCCGGCGATCTGCCCGAGCCGGTCCTCGCGAAACCGCAGACGCAGCGTCTTCGCGGTCTCGAGCCAGGGCCAGTGCTGCAGGGCCTGGATCAACGGTTCCGCACGCTGCTGCAGGCGCGACTTCAAGCGGGGGCCGGTGATCATTGCTGGCATCATAGTGACGATGAATCCGACCCTCGACGCCCCGGCGACCGCAGCGCCGCGCGTGCCGGCAGCGATCGCCTGGACCCGCGGTCTGGCGATCGCCTGCGTGCTCGGACTGATCGCGCTCGGCCTGGCCTGGGAACTGTGGCTCGCGCCGACTGGCCGCGGCACGCTCGCGCTCAAGGTGCTGCCGCTGCTGCTGCCCCTGCCCGGCCTGTTGCGCCATCGCATGTACACGTACCGCTGGCTGAGCCTGCTGGTGTGGCTCTATTTCGCCGAAGGGGTGGTGCGCGCGACGAGCGAGCGCGGACTCGGGGCGCTGCTGGCCGCCATCGAGGTGTTGCTGTGTCTGCTGCTGTTCGCGGCCTGTGCGGCGCATGTGCGCTGGCGGCTGCGCGCCGCGAAGGCGCCAGCGCCATGAGCGATCTGCTGCAGGCCTTGCGCGACGCGGTCGGCGCCGACCACGTCCTGACCGACGGCGACCTCTCGGCCTACGAAGCCGACTGGCGCAAGCGCTACCGCGGCAAGGCGCTGGCGGTCGTGCGGCCGGGTGCGACCGTCGAGGTGGCGGCAGTGGTGCGGGCCTGCGCGGAGCACGGCGCAAGCCTCGTACCGCAGGGCGGCAACACCGGTCTGGTCGGCGGCTCGGTGCCCGATGCCAGCGGGCGCCAGGTGCTGGTGAGTCTGCAGCGCATGAACCGGGTGCGCCAACTCGACCGTGCCAACTCGACCCTCACCGTCGAAGCCGGCTGCGTGCTCGCGCTGGCGCAGGAAGCGGCCGCCGAGTGCGGGCTGCTGCTGCCGCTCAGCCTCGCGGCGGAGGGCAGTTGCAGCATCGGCGGCAACCTCGCGACCAACGCCGGCGGGACCCAGGTGCTGCGCTTTGGCAATGCGCGCGACCTGTGCCTCGGGCTCGAGGTGGTGACGCCCGCGGGCGAGGTCTGGAACGGCCTGTCGGGCCTGCGCAAGGACAACACCGGCTACGACCTGCGCGACCTCTACATCGGCAGCGAAGGCACGCTCGGCATCATCACCGCCGCGACGCTCAAGCTGTTCCCGCGGCCGGCGGCGGTCACGACGGCGCTCGCCGCGGTGGCCACACTCGATGCCGCGGTGGCGCTGCTCCAGCAGGCGCAGGCGCAGCTCGGTCCGGCGCTCACCGGCTTCGAGGTGATGAACCGATTCGCCCTCGAGCTGGTGCGGCAGCACTTTCCGCAGCTCGCACAGCCGCTCGCGGGCGCGCCCTGGATGGTCCTGCTCGAGCAGTCGGACAGCGAGGACGCGGCCCACGCCGGCGCCCGCTTCGAGGCGTTGCTCGAGGCCGCGCTGTCGCAGGGCGTGATCGAAGACGCCGCGGTCGCCGCCAGCACGGCGCAGTCGCGTGCGATGTGGCAGCTGCGCGAATCGATTCCGATGGCGCAGCAACAGGAGGGGCCGAACATCAAGCACGACATCGCGCTGCCGATCTCGCGGGTGGTCGACTTCGTCGCCGCCACCGACGCGGCACTGCAGGCCGCCCTGCCGGGCGTGCGCCTGGTCGATTTCGGCCACCTGGGCGACGGCAACCTGCACTACAACGTGCAAGCGCCACCGGGCGAGGATGCCGCCGCATTCGTCCGCAGCCACGAGCCCCGGGTCAACCGGATCGTCTACGACGCGGTCGAGGCGCGGGCCGGCTCGATCTCGGCCGAGCACGGCATCGGCGCGCTCAAGCGTGACGAACTGGTGCAGCGCAAGTCGCCGGTGGCGATCGGGCTGATGCGGGCGATCAAGGCAGCGCTCGATCCCGACGGTCGCATGAACCCGGGCCGCGTGCTCTGACCGCGCGGCT
Organism: Burkholderiaceae bacterium; assembly: GCA_039925165.1. Lineage (GTDB taxonomy): Bacteria > Pseudomonadota > Gammaproteobacteria > Burkholderiales > Burkholderiaceae_C > JBDSEG01. The sequence goes on along the minus strand of JBDSZM010000307.1, from coordinate 3,307 downwards.
CTCGAGCCGGTTACTGCAGCGGCTCTTTCAGCGCGGGCGGGATCGAGACCGAGACGATCTCGATCCCTTCGTCGCGCAGGGCCTCGGATTCCGCGTGCGAGGCCTGGCCGCGGATGGCGCGCTCAGCGGTCTCGCCGTAGTGGATGCGACGCGCCTCTTCCGGGAAGCGCTCGCCGACGTCCTCGGTGCTCGCGATCAAGCGGCGCACGTGATGCAACCAGCGGTCCTTCGCCTGCACCAGCAGCGGCGCGGGAGTGGCCTCGCGCAAGTTGCCCACGTTCAGACGCGGGGCACTCGGCCGCTTCTCGATCGCGGTGTCCGCGCACAGCGGGCACTCGATCAGCCCGCGCGTCGCCTGCGACTGGAAATCGTCTTCGGAGCCGAACCAGCCTTCGAACGCATGGCCTTCGCCGCAGCGCAGGTTCAGTACCTTCATGGGCCGATTATCGGCGAGCGGCCTGCATCGCTTTACCTGGGGACGGCGGTCCACGCCAGCGTCCAGGTTCCGGCCCGCCAGTTCTGCAACCACGCCAACCCGATCAGGGTCTTGGCATCCGTGACCTCGCCGCGGCGCGCCGCGGCAGCGAGGTCGGCCTCGGTGACAGGAACGACTTCGAGAAACTCGCCGGCGTCCAACCGTGACGGGCCGGCCGTCAGGCCGCGTGCGAACCATATCTCGATCGCCTCGTCGGAGTAGGCGATGGCGTTGTGGATCACGCCGGCGCGCGCCCACTCGCGGGCGCTGTAGCCGGTCTCCTCGAGCAGCTCGCGGATACCGCACGCGAGCGGCGTCTCGCCGGCATCGAGCTTGCCGGCCGGAAATTCCAGCACGATGCGCGCCAGCGGATAACGCCACTGACGTTCCATCAGCAGGCCGCCGTCGTCGAGCAGCGGTACCACCATCACGGCGCCCGGGTGGCGGATGTACTCGCGGGTCGCCTCGCTGGCGTCGGGCAGACGCACGCGGTCGAGCCGGACGTCGAGAAAATGCCCGCGATAGACCTGCTGCGACGCCAGCGTGGTCTCGCGCAGGTGCGCATCGGCGTCGCCGTCCAGAGGATCGCGCTGCATGCGGGCCGGCCGCTCAGGTCGCGAGGGTCTTGACGATGGCTTGCGCGCACAGCGCCATCAGGCCGCCGGGCAGCAGACCCAGGCCCAGCACCGCCAGCCCGTTGAGCGACAGCACGGCGCGCACGTCGAAACTGCTGACGAGCGGCTGGGTGTCGGTGGGCTCGTCGAAGAACATCACCTTGACGAGGCGCAAGTAGTAGAACGCGCCGATCAGCGACAGCAACACCGCCACCACCGCGAGCACGATGAAGCCGGTGCTGTTGGTCGACACCAGCGCCTGCAGCACCGACAGCTTGGCGTAAAAGCCGACCGTCGGCGGCAGGCCGGTGAGCGAGACCATGAAGATCGCCATCACGAAGGCGAACCACGGGCTGCGCCTGGCCAGGCCCTTGAAGTCATCGATCTGCTCGGCCTCGAAGCCTTGGCGCGCCAGCAGCATCACGAGGCCGAAGGTGCCGAGCGTCGTCAGCACATAGGTGATGGCGTAGAACATTGCCGAGCTGTAGGCATTGGCGGCGGACAGCGTATTGGCGCCCACCACCCCCGAGCACAGGCCGAGCAGCATGAAGCCGACCTGCCCGATCGTCGAGTAGCCGAGCATGCGCTTGAGGTTGGTCTGCGCAATCGCCGCCAGGTTGCCGAGCGCCATCGAGCCGACCGACAGCACGACCAGCATCTGCTGCCAGTCGACCGCCATGCCGAGCATCCCTTCGACGAGCAGACGGATCGTGATCGCGAACGCCGCCAGCTTGGGTGCGCCGGCGATCAGCAGCGTGACCGCCGTCGGTGCGCCCTGGTAGACATCGGGGATCCACATGTGGAACGGCACCGCGCCGAGCTTGAAGGCCAGGCCGGAGACCACGAAGACGGTGCCGAGGATCAGCACCGCACGGTTGATTTGGCCGGTGCCGATCGCCTTGAAGACCTCGCTGATGTCGAGCGAGCCGGTCGCGCCGTACATCATCGACAGCCCGTAGAGCAGGAAGCCGCTGGCCAGCGCGCCGAGGACGAAATATTTCATCGCCGCCTCGGTGGCCGGCGCATGGTCGCGGCGCATCGCGGTGAGCGCGTACAGGCTCAGCGACATCAGCTCCAGCCCGAGATAAACGACCAGGAAGTTGTTGGCCGACATCATCACCGAGATGCCGAGCAGGCTGAAGATCGACAGCGTGAAGAGCTCGCCCTTGAGCATGTCGCGCAACGCGGTGTAGGGCCGCGCGTAGACCAGCGACACCATCACCGCCAGGCTCGCGAAGGCGCCGAGCAGGTGCCCCATCGGGTCGGCGACCACCATGCGCTGCATCGCATAGACGGTGCTGCCGCGGTCGAACTCGAGCAGGTGCAGCGCGGCCACCACCGCCAGCGTCGCCTGCGTCATCAGGTAGGTGGGCAGGCGCCGCGGGTCGGTGATCCACAGGTCGACCAGCGCGATCACGCAGCCCATCACGAGCAGCACCAGCTCCGGATAGACCGCCTGCCAGTTCATCGAATTCATGGGGTTGTGGTTTGCGGAGAGGGTTGCCGGATCAACCGGGCAGCTTCTGCTGCGAGACGTGGCGCATGAGCTGGACGACCGAGGCGTGCATCGCGTCGGTGAGCGGCTTGGGGTACAGACCCACCGCCAGCACCGCGACCGCCAGCGCCGCGAGCATCGCGAACTCGCGCTTGCCGATATCGACCAGCTCGCGCACGTGTGCGTTGGCGACCGCGCCGAAGTACACGCGCTTGACCATCCACAGCGTATAGGCGGCGCCGAAAATAAGCGTGGTGGCCGCCAGCGCGGCGATCCAGAAATTCACCTTCACCGCGCCGAGGATGACCATCCACTCGCCGACGAACCCGCTGGTGCCCGGCAGGCCGCAGTTGGCCATCGCGAACAGCACCGCGAAGGCGGCGAATTTCGGCATCGTATTGGCGACGCCGCCGTAGGCCGCGATGTCGCGCGAATGGACGCGGTCGTAGAGCACGCCGATGCACAGGAACATCGCGCCCGAAATGAAGCCGTGCGAGATCATCTGGACGATCGCGCCCGACACCCCGAGCTCGTTGCCCATGCCGCGCGCATCGAACAAAAAGAAGCCGAGCGTCACGAAGCCCATGTGGGCGATCGACGAATAGGCGACCAGCTTCTTCATGTCGGTCTGCACCAGCGCAACCAGGCCGATGTAGACCACCGCGATCAGCGACAAGGTGACCATTAGCCAGGCCCACTGGTGGCTGGCGTCGGGTGCGATCG
>JBDSZM010000306.1:0-3991 GCA_039925165.1 Burkholderiaceae bacterium | reverse complement strand
GCTGCGCGTCGGGCTCGTAGAGCACCAGGTTGCGCAGCCACAGGTTGAAGGCGGCTGGCTCGCGCCGGTGACGCTCGGCCAGGTCGGCGTCCTCGGCGGTGATGCGGGCCAGAAAGGCGTTGGCGCGCTGGTAGGTGGTTTCGTGCTCCAGGCGCTGGAACGCGAGCAGCACCGTGACGATGACCAGCAGCGCGGTGACCAGCCCGGCGGCGACCATCGTCAGCGCGATCTTCAGGCGCACGCTCACGGCGCGGCCCGGTCGCGTCGGTGGCCCGTGTCGGCGCGCCGCATCCGCGGGCCGGGCTCACGGTGCATCGCGCATCTTGTAGCCGGCACCGCGCACGGTGAGGATCAACTGCGGGCGCATCGGATCGGCCTCGAGCTTGGCGCGCAGCCGGTTGATGTGGGTCGTCACGGTGTGCTCGTAGCCGTCGTGGGTGTAGCCCCAGACCGCGTTCAGCAGCTGGCTGCGCGAGTACACCAGGCCGGGATGCGAGGCGAAGTGGAGCAGCAGGTCGAACTCGAGCGCGGTGCAGTCGAGCGTCTGGCCCCGGTAGGTCACCGTGCGCCGCGCGGGCTGGATCTCGAGGTCGCCGTTGCGCACCGTGCTGCCGCTGGAACTGGTCTGCGCCGCGCGCAACAGCTCGGCCCGGCGCAGCAGCGCTTTGACGCGCGCCAGCAACTCGGCGAGCGAGAACGGCTTGGTCAGGTAGTCGTCGGCACCGAGCTCGAGCCCGAGCACGCGGTCGAGCTCGGTCGACTTGGCGGTCAGCATCAAAATCGGCGAGGCCCGACCGCGCGCGCGCAGCGCCTTGCAGACCTCGAGCCCGTCGAGCCCGGGCATCATCAGATCGAGGATCAACAGATCGCTCGCCTGCTCGGCCTGGCTCGCCAGGGCGGCGACGCCGTCGGCCACCGTCGTCACCGCGTAGCCGGCGGCGCGCAGGTTGAGCGCCAGCAGTTCGCGGATATCGGGCTGGTCTTCGGCGACGAGGATGGTGGACGAGGGCATGGCGCTAGTGTCGCGCCGGGCAGCGCGATCTGACACCGATGTGATCTGCCTGTGAGGTGGGGTGACGCGGGCGCGATCTCGGCTGCCCACAGTGCGGGCATCGCCAGGCCACCGAAAGCCGACCATGACCGCCACCGCCACTGCCGTTGCCAATACCACCGCCTTCGTTGCCGACGCCGCCCCGACGGCCGCCCTGCCGGTGTCGTGGACCGAGCTGGCGACCCACCGCAGCTACCTGGTGCGCTTCGCCCGACGCCGCCTGCACGACGCGGCATCGGCCGAGGACGCGGTGCACGATGTCTTCGAGGCGGTGATCAGCGGGCGCGCCGCGTTCGGCGGCCGGGCCGCGCTGCGCTCGTGGCTGACCGCGGTGCTCAAGCACAAGATCGTCGACCGGGTGAGGCGCGACGCGCAGACCCTGAGCCTGGACGCCGAGGACGACCGCGACGAGACCGGCCCGGCCGATCGCATCGCCTGCCCGCAGCCCCAGCCCGACGAGGTGACCGAGCAGCGCGAGCGGCTGGCGCGGGTGCTGGCCGGCATCGAAACCCTGCCGCGCGGGCTGCGCGACGCGATCCGGCTGCGCGTGATCGAAGACCGCTCGACCGAGTCGGTGTGCCGCTCGCTCGGCATCAGCCCCGAGAACCTGTTCGTGCGCATGCACCGGGCGCGCGCGCGGCTGCTCTGCTGAGGTCGGCCGCAGGCCTTAGCCCAGGCGCGCGTCTTCGACGATCCATTGCGCCGCGCGCTCGGCGATCATCAGCGTCGGCGAGTTGGTGTTGCCGCTGGTAATGGTGGGCATGACGCTCGCGTCGACCACCCGCAACCCGCCGACGCCGTGCACCCGCAGCCGCGCGTCGACCACCGCCCCCGGGTCGGTCGCCGGGCCCATGCGGGCGGTGCCGACCGGGTGAAAGATGGTGGTGCCGATGTCGCCGGCGAGTTGCGCCAGTTCGGCATCGGTCTCGAACTGCGCGCCGGGCTTGACCTCGTGCGGGCGATAGGCCGCAAGGGCCGGCTGGGCGACGATGCGGCGCGTCAGACGCAGGCTCTGGGCGGCGACCCTGCGGTCGGCTTCGGTGCTCAGATAGCGCGGCGCGATCGCCGGGGCGTCGTCATGCCGCGGGCTGCGGATCGAGACGCTGCCGCGGCTCGTCGGGTTGAGGTTGCAGACGCTTGCGGTGAAGGCGTTGTAGGCGTGCAGCGGCTGGCCAAAGGCATCGAGCGACAGCGGCTGGACGTGGTACTCGAGGTCGGGATGCGGCTGCTCGGGGCTGCTGCGCGTGAAGGCGCCGAGCTGCGACGGCGCCATGCTCATCGGGCCGCTGCGCCGCGCTAGGTATTCGAGCCCGATCTTCGCCTTGCCCCACATCGAACGCGCCGAGGTATTGAGCGTGGTCGCGCCCTCGACCCGGTAGACGGCGCGGATCTGCAGGTGGTCCTGCAGGTTGGCGCCGACGCCCTCGAGCGCACGTTGCAACGCAATGCCGTGCCGCGCCAGCAGCGCCGGCGGCCCGATGCCCGAGAGCTGCAGGAGCTGCGGCGTGCCGACCGCGCCGGCGCACAGCAGCACTTCGCCGCCGCTGCGCAGCAGCACCTCGAGCGGTCCGGGCGTGCCGGCGCGCACCAGCTCGACGCCGACCGCCCGCGGGCGCCCCGACCCCGAGCCCTCGCTCGGGCCGTGCGCGATCAGCACTCGCGTGAGGTGGGCGCCGGTCCAGACCTCGAGATTGGGCCGCCGCAGCGCGGGCCGCAGGAAGGCTTTGGCCGCGTTCCAGCGCACCCCGCTGCGCTGGTTGACCTCGAAATAGCCGACGCCCTCGTTGTCGCCGGTGTTGAAGTCGGCGCTGGCGGGGATGCCGGCCTGCTGCGCGGCAAGCGCGTAGGCATCGAGGATGTCCCAGCGCAGGCGCTGCCGCTCGACCCGCCATTCGCCGCCGGCGCGCGCGCCGGTGCGATCGAAGCCGGGCGCGGCGTGGAAGGCATCGGCACCGCGGTACGAATCTTCATGGGCCAGGAAGTACGGCAGGCACTCGTTCCAGCTCCAGCCCGGGTTGCCGGCGGCGCCCCAGGCGTCGTAGTCGCGCGCCTGGCCGCGCATGTAGATCATGCCGTTGATGCTGCTGCTGCCGCCCAGCACCTTGCCGCGCGGATAGATCAGCGAGCGGCCGTTCAAGCCCGGGTCGGGCTCGGTCGTATAGCACCAGTCGGTGCGCGGATTGCCGATGCAGTAGAGGTAGCCGACGGGAATGTGGATCCAGGCGTAGTTGTCGCGGCCGCCAGCCTCGATCAGCAGCACCCGCTTGGCCGGGTCAGCGCTCAACCGGTTGGCGAGCAGGCAGCCGGCCGTGCCGGCGCCGCAGACGATGATGTCGTAGGCGCCGCTCACCGGCCGCGGCCCGCGAGCACCGGGAACAGCGTCGTCAGGCCGTCGGACATGACCTCGACCGCGAGCGCAGCCAGGAGCAGTCCCATCAGTCGCGTCATGACGTTGATGCCGGTCGTGCCGAGCACCCGCGCGATGCGTCCGGACAGGTTGAACGCGACCCACACCGCGGCCCCGATCACCACCCCGTAGCCGACCAGGATCGCGAGCTGCCACCAGTGGCGCGTCTTGTCGGCGTAGATGACCATGGTCGAGATGGTGGCCGGCCCGGTCAGCAGCGGGATCGTCAGCGGCACGATCGCGATGCTGTCGCCGGCGTCGACCTTGTCGTGGCCCTCGGCCAGATCGTCCTTGCGGCTCTCGGCCGGCTGGGCGTTGAGCATCTGCAGCGCCGACATCAGCAGCAGCATCCCGCCGCCGACCTGGAACGAGGCCAGCGAGATGCCGAAGAACTCGATGATCTTGAGCCCGGCCAGCGCGCTGACCGCGATCACGACGAAGGCGCTGAAGGCCGCGATGCGGATCGTGCGCTGGCGCTGGACCCGGCTGAAACCCTGGGTGAAATGGATGAAGAAGGGAATCACGCCGATCGG
>JBDSZM010000305.1:0-3630 GCA_039925165.1 Burkholderiaceae bacterium | reverse complement strand
TCAGGTATACGGTGCCGGCCATGCCGATGAACGAGGCGGCGCTCATCCAGTCGGCGCCGGTCGCCATGCCGTTGTACATCGCCGGCACGCGCCGGCCGGCGACGTAGTACTCGGCGGCGTCGGAGGTCCGGCTCATGATGCCGATGCCGGCGTACAGGCCGACGGTGGCGAGCAGGAAGATGAAGCCGATGTAGTTCTTCGGCAGCCCCATCTGCTCGAGTATTGCCAGGACGATCACGAAGGCGATGAAGCCGCCGGCGTAAAAGCCGTAGACCTTGTTGAGCTGCGACTTGAAGGACGCGGTGCTCGCGGCATCCGTCTTGGCGCCGTGTTCGAACATGCCAGCCATGGTCAGTCCTCCTCGTGGACGTTGTGCTCGATGTCGAGCTTGTTCATGTAGCGGGCATAGAACCAGATGATCACGCAGTACACGACCAGCGCACCCTGCCCTCCCATCCAGATGCTGAAGGGCCAGCCGAAGAAGTCGAAGCTCAAGTCGCGGGCGTAGTACGTGACGACGAACGTCACCACGAACCAGATGACCAGCAAGATCCCGGTGATGCGTAAATTCTTCTGCCAATACCGGCGGTGGTTCTCGGATACCTGTCGCATCGTCATTGCGTTGCCTCCCACTGTTGTTACCGGGATGAGCCCGGGTCTCTGCCTTACGAAACGGTCGCCACTGCCACCAGCCCGGTCTCCCGTTCGAGCTGCGCTGCCACCTTGGGCTCGAAGCCCTTGAGGTGACGGATGATCTTGAGGGCCTCGTCAGGCTGCTGACGATCGAACTGCACCCGCGCCAACTGGTACCAGCCGTACGGACTCATCGGCTGCAGTTCGGTGTTCTTCCGCAGGGCGGCCACCGCCTCGTCGGCGCGGCGCAAGCGGATCAGCACCAGCGCCAAGCCGTACCAGGCGCGGTCGAGCTTCGGGTCGATGTCGAGCGCACGCCGGAAGGCGGGTTCGGCCTCGGCGCAGCGGCCGAGCTCTTCGAGCAGGTAGGCGAGGTTGAACCAGTACGCGGCCCGGGCCTGCGGCTGCGCCGCCACCAGGGCCTGCAGGTCGGCGACGGCGTCCTCGCGACGCCCGCATTGCGCGTTCAGGTGGGACCGGCTCGACAGTGCATAGCCGTCGTGCGGCCAGCGCTGCAGCATGCGCTCGAAGATCGCCCTGGCCTCGGCGACCCGACCGATCACGAGCCAGGCCATGGCCGCGGCCTTCCAGCCACGGTAGGCGAGGCCCTCGCCGTTCAGCGACATTGTTCGATCCCCACGTGCAGGCACAGGTCGATGCGTTCGAACGTGACCACCGCATACACCACCAGCAGGAGCAGGAAGGTGGCGACCGGAACATGCCGGTCGAGCACCTTGCCGGGCGTGATGCGGCGCACCAGCAGCGTGAACGGGCGCGACAGCAACTGCAGCAACCGATAGAAGACGTTTTGCTCGCGGCGCGCGCCGGCCAATACATACAGCGCGCCCTGACCTGCCAGCGCGAGCAGCGGGATGTACAGGATCAGTTGCACGAGATTGAGAAACGTCAGCACGGCAGTTCGAGTTGGGCACCCATCCACGAAGCGCGACATCGCGCCCCGGCGGACTTTAAGGTCGGGCGCTCGCGCTTGGGTCAGCGTGAGGCGCGCTTCACGGGCAAACCCACCCGCGGAAAAACCCTGAACCCATCGAATGCGAAAATCGACGCTCCAACTCGCCGCACCCTGATCCCATGGACATCGAACGCATCAACCTCATCGGCACGCAGCTCGCCGATCTGACCCGCCGCACCGCAGAACTCCGGGGGTATCTTTGACTACGATCGCAAAGCACTGCGACTGAACGAAGTCAGCGCCGCGCTCGAGAACCCGGGCGTGTGGAACGAGCCCAAGCGGGCGCAGGAACTCGGGCGCGAAAAGCGCACCCTCGAGACCGTGGTCGAGACGATCGACCACCTGACGAGCAACCTGTCCGACAACACCGAGCTCTACGACATGGCGAAGTCCGACGCCGACTTCGACAGCCTGACCGCGATCGAGGCCGACGCCGCCAAGCTCGATGCGATCGTCGCGAATCTCGAGTTCCGCCGCATGTTCAACAACCCGGCCGACCCGAGCAACTGCTTCCTCGACCTGCAGGCCGGCGCCGGCGGCACCGAGGCCTGCGACTGGGCCTCGATGCTGCTGCGCCAGTACCTCAAGTACTGCGAGCGCAAGGGCTTCAAGACCGAGGTGATGGAGGAGAGCGAGGGCGACGTCGCCGGCATCAAGAGCGCCACCATCAAGATCGAGGGCGACTACGCCTTCGGCCTGCTGCGCACCGAGACCGGCGTGCACCGGCTGGTGCGCAAGAGCCCGTTCGACTCGGCCGGCGGGCGCCACACCAGCTTCGCCAGCGTGTTCGTCTACCCGGAAGTCGACGACACGCTGGAGATCGACATCAACCCGGCCGACGTGCGCACCGACACCTACCGCGCCAGCGGCGCCGGCGGCCAGCACATCAACAAGACCGACTCGGCGGTGCGGCTGACCCACATCCCGACCGGCATCGTGGTGCAGTGCCAGAACGACCGCAGTCAGCACCGCAACCGCGACGAGGCCTGGCAGATGCTGCGCTCGCGGATGTACGAGCACGAGATGCGCATCCGCATGGCCGCGCAGCAGAAGCTGGAGGACAGCAAGACCGATGTCGGCTGGGGGCATCAGATCCGCAGCTACGTGCTCGACCAGAGCCGGATCAAGGACCTGCGCACCAACCTGGAAATCAGCAACACGCAGAAGGTGCTGGACGGCGACCTCGACCCGTTCATCGAGGCGAGCTTGAAGCAGGGCGTGTGAGGTTTGGCGGCGCCAAGCTCTATACTCGTGACACACAACGCTTTTATGGTGACACCATGAAGACGATCAACGTCCGCGAACTGCGCAACGAGATTCCGCGGCTGCGCCAGTTGCTGGCCGTGGAACACGAACTGCTGCTGGTCTCCAACGGCGAGGCGGTTGCCCGCATCCTGCCGGCGCCGGCGGGGCGACGATTCCCGTCGCTGGCGGCGCACCGCGCCCGTATGCCCATGGTCAAAGTGCCCTCCGAGGTGCTGATTCGGGAAGAACGCGACCGTCGCTGAAATCTGCCCCCATGGCGGTCTATGTCGACACCAGTGCGCTGATCAAGCGCTACGTCCACGAATCGGCATCGGCGCGGTTCGACGAGTTCCTGGCCGGGGAGTCGGTACTCGTCATCTCGCCGCTGGGCCTGACCGAGTTCGAGTCGATGCTGCAACGTCGCCTGCGCCAGGGCGAATTCGATCAGCCCTACCTCGACCGCAGCCGCGACTTCCTCGGCCGCGACATCGAGAGCGCACTCTGGCAGCTCCAACCTTTCGATCCGACCGTGATCCCCCATGCGACGCGACTGATCCGCGACCTCGGCACAACGCTGGCGACGCTGGATGCGATTCACATCGCTTGCGCGCAGTCGTTCGGCTGCGACGGCGTTGCCACCGGCGATCGGCAGTTCGCCCGCGCTGCCCAGCGGTGCGGGCTAGCGATCTTCGATTTTTCAGACTGAGGCACGACCATGCGCGAAGGCACCACCCCCCCTGTCATCCGCCGCGAGGACTACGCCCCGCCGGCATTCTGGA
>JBDSZM010000304.1:0-11081 GCA_039925165.1 Burkholderiaceae bacterium | reverse complement strand
CCGACTACGGGCAGGCGCAGCGCGGCAAATACGCCGCGCAGGTCCGCCTGGCCAGCAATGTCGTAAAGCTCGATCCCGACGTCGAAGCGGTATTCCAGACCTCCGATGCGGTCAACGAGGCGCTGCGAGCGCTCATCCGCGCGAACAAGGTCATGAGCCATGAGAAGTCGTAGACAAACGTAGTCAGCGCCACATGTCCAACACCTTCGATGTCGTCGTCATCGGCGCCGGTCCCGGCGGGTATATCGCCGCGATTCGGGCTGCGCAACTCGGTTTCAGCGTCGCCTGCATCGACGAGTGGACGAACGAGGAAGGCGGCCCGGCACTGGGCGGCACCTGCACCAACGTCGGCTGCATTCCGAGCAAGGCGCTGCTGCAGTCGAGCGAGCATTTCGAGCACGCCGGCAAGCATTTCAAGGACCACGGCATCGGCATCGAAGGGCTCACGATCGACGTGACCCAGATGCTGGCGCGCAAGAACGCCGTCGTGAAGCAGAACAACGACGGCATCCTCTATCTCTTCAAGAAGAACAAGGTCGCGTTTTTCCACGGCCGCGGCAGCTTCGCCAAGGCCTCGGCCGAAGGCTGTGACATCACGGTCGGTGCCGAGACGCTGACCGCCAGGCACGTCGTCGTCGCGACCGGCTCCAACCCGCGCGCGTTGCCCGGTGCGCCGTTCGACGAGGAGCGCATCCTGTCGAACGACGGCGCGCTGCGCATCGGCGCGGTGCCGGCCACGCTGGGCCTGATCGGCTCCGGCGTGATCGGCCTCGAGATGGGGTCGGTGTGGCGCCGCCTGGGGGCCCAGGTGACGGTACTCGAGGCGTTGCCAGCCTTCCTCGGCGCGGTCGACGAGCAGATCGCCAAGGAGGCGCAGAAGGCCTTTGTCAAGCAGGGCCTGAAGATCGAACTCGGCGTGAAGGTCGGCGAGATCAAGGCCGAAGGTGCCGGCGTCGCAGTCGCCTATACCGATGCGAAGGGCGCGGTGCAGACGCTGGTCGTTGACAAGCTGATCGTCTCGATCGGCCGCGTGCCCAACACCGTGGGCCTCAATGCCGCAGCGGTGGGCCTCGCGCTGGACGAACGCGGCTTCATCACGGTGGACGCCGACTGCAAGACCAGCCTGGCCAACGTGTGGGCGATCGGCGACGTGGTGCGCGGCCCGATGCTCGCCCACAAGGCCGAGGAAGAAGGGGTCGCGGTGGCCGAGCGCATCGCCGGCCAGCACGGGCATGTCGACTTCAACCTCGTGCCCTGGGTCATCTACACCAGCCCCGAGATCGCCTGGGTCGGTCAGACCGAGCAACAACTCAAGGGCGCGGGCCGCGCCTACAAGGCGGGCAGCTTTCCGTTTCTGGCCAACGGCCGCGCGCGGGCGCTGGGCGATACCACCGGTATGGTCAAGATGCTGGCGGACGCGACCACCGACGAAATTCTGGGCGTGCACATCGTCGGTCCGCAGGCGAGCGAGCTGATCGCCGAGGCGGCCGTGGCGATGGCGTTCCGGGCCAGCGCGGAAGACATCGCGCGCATCTGTCATGCCCATCCCACCCTGGCCGAATCGACCAAGGAAGCGGCGTTGGCGGTCGACAAGCGCACCCTGAATTTCTGAGCGCACGGCCCATGCCGGTGCGTGAGCTCTACGAAAGCACGCTGGCCGAGCGCGGTTACCGCAGCGATCCGGCGCAATTGCCCGCCGTCGCGTCACTCGAGCGCTGCGAGAACGAGTGGGCCGATTACAAGGCACGGCGTGGCAATGCGCTGACCAAACTGCTGGCCCGCCCGCCGATCCCGCGCGGCGTCTACATGCACGGTGGGGTGGGGCGCGGCAAGAGCTTCCTGATGGACTGCTTCTTCAACGCCGTGCCGCTGACCCGCAAGACGCGGCTGCACTTTCACGAGTTCATGCGCGAGGTGCACCGCGAGCTGGCCGATCTGCACGGCACGCCAGACCCGCTGCAGGAGCTCGGCCGGCGCATGGCGCGGCGCTACCGGCTGATCTGCTTCGACGAGTTCCACGTCGCCGACGTGACCGACGCGATGATCTTGTACCGGCTGCTGCAGGCGCTGTTCGACAACCGCGTCAGCATCGTCACGACGTCGAATTTCCACCCCGACGACCTGTACCCGAACGGCCTGCACCGTGACCGCATCCTGCCGGCGATCGAGCTGCTCAAGCAGCGCCTCGAGATCGTCGGCGTCGACGGCCTGACCGACTACCGCCAGCTCACGCTGCGCGAGGTCCGCATGTATCACACGCCGCTCGGGCCCGAGGCCGAGGCGCAGATGGCGCAGGCCTTCGAGCGTCTGGCCGAGGCCAAGGACGAGCCGCCGCTGCTCAACATCGAACACCGCGAGGTGCGCGCGCGCCGGCGTGCCGGCGGCGTGGTGTGGTTCGACTTCGAGGCGCTGTGTGGCGGCCCGCGCTCGCAGAACGACTACCTCGAGATCGCGACCCGCTTCCACACCGTGCTGCTGTCGGGCGTGCCTCAGATGTCGCCGCGCATGGCCTCGCCGGCGCGGCGCTTCACCTGGCTGGTCGACGTGCTGTACGACCGGCGAGTCAAGCTGATCATCTCGGCCGCGGTCGAGCCCGAGGCGCTGTATACCGAAGGCGCGCTGGCGCACGAGTTCGTCCGCACCGCCTCGCGGTTGGCCGAAATGCAGTCGCCCGAGTTCCTGGCGCTGGCGCGGCGCGAGGTCGACACGTCGCTGACATGAAGCGCGCCCTGATCGCGACGGCTGGGCTGGTGTGGGCCTGCATGGGCCCGGCCGCCGAGGCGGTCGCACAAGCCGGCGAGCGGGGCGCGCGCGAGCGCCTGCAACAAGAGCGCAGTGCGATCGATGCGCGCTTCGAGGGACGCGAGCGGTCCTGCGGTGACCTCCCCGTGGCCAAGGCCTGCCTCGACGCCGCGCGACGCGATCGGCGCACCGCGCTGGTGCCCTTGCGCCGCGAGGACGCTGCACTCGACGCCGAGCAACGGCGCCGGCGCGCGGCCGAACGCGAAGCGGCGCGGCTGGCGAAGTCGGCGATTGCGCCGCGGCCGCCGCCGGTGCGCAAGCCGACACCCCACCCGCAGCCCCGTTCGGCCGAGCAACGGGCCGTGCGCGAATCGCGCAGCCGCGAGGCCTACGAGGAGCGACTGCGTGCGGCCGAGGCCCGTCGCGAGGCTGCCGAAGTGCGCCAAGCCGAGCGCGGGCGTTCGACGTCGGCGCGTCCGCTGCCGGTACCACCAGCGGCTTTGTCTCACTGAGAGAGCGCATGCCGGGCACCGAGTCCCGGCATGCCTCGGCGATTCAATCCAGCGCTTCGACCCGCACCAGCGCGAGCGACAGGTTGTCGCCACCGCCGCGTGCGCGCTGGCGCGCCTTGCTCACCAGCATCTCGCTCGCCTCGCGCGGCGGCAGGGCCTGCGTGATGGCGCCGAGCTCGCGTGTCGTGAAGTAATGCCACAGGCCGTCGCTGCAGGCGAGCATGGTGTCGCCCAGTTCCAGCCGCCCGAGGTGGACGTGCGACAGCGGCGGGTCGCTGTGGGTGCCCAGGCAGCCGGTCAGCAGGTTCGACTGCGGATGGCTGTTGGCCTCTTCCTCGGTGATCTGCCCGTCGGCCACGAGCCGCTGTACGTACGAGTGGTCGACCGAACGCTTCATCAGTTCGGCCCCGCGGAAGTGATAGACGCGCGAATCGCCGGCGTGCACGAAGTCGCACTCGCGCTGCGGTCCGATCAGAAAGGCCGCGACGGTGCTGTGCGGTTCTTCCTCGGAGGTGATGGCGGTCAGCTTGATCATCAGGTGCGCTTCGAGCACCAGTTGCTCGAGCAGCGCACCGGCCGCCTCGCTTTGCGGCGCATAGCGCTCGAACAGCTGGTGCGCCGTCAGCAGCACCTGGTCGGCCGCCTTGCGGCCGCCGCTCTTGCCACCCATGCCGTCGGCCAGCACCCCCATCACGCAGCGCGCGATCCGGTGATGCGAAATGATCTCGACCTGGTCTTGCTGGTAGGCGCGATCCCCACGATGGATGCCGGTGGATGCGCTCAGGCGGTAACCGGCGTGAAGGATCGTCATGGTCGAAAACTATAATCGCTTTGCCTCCCGCCTCCGGGGCGAAAACCGCGACTTGTTCGCGCGTCCATGGACGACAACCTGCATTCCCTGCCGCGCCGGCTGATCGAGTTGCGCATCGAGCATGCCGACCTCGACAGCGTGATCGACGGCTCGGTGCGTGAACCCTCTTCCGATGAACTGGCCCTGCGGCGCATGAAGAAGCGCCGCCTGCGTCTGCGCGACCAGATCGCGCAGATCGAGTCCGAGCTCGAACCGCCCGAGCCGGCATGAGTCCGCCCGGCCGCCCGGCCGCCCGAAGGGCGAATGCCGGAATGCGCCGCATGAAGGCACTCCAATGAGCGGGCCGCAGGCGCCCGGTTCCGATCCTTCCGCGCCGCGCAGCGAACTCGCGCGCTCGGTGGTGGCCGCGTTCGCGCGCGGCGGGCTGCTCGCGCAGGCTGACGCACGTCATGTCGAGCGCGAGGTGCAGCTCGGCATGGCGCTCGGGGTCGTGCAGGCGATCGAGGACCGCGCGGTGCTGGTGGTCGAGGCTGGCACCGGTGTCGGCAAGACCTTCGCCTACCTGGTGCCGACGCTCTTGAGCGGCCGCCGGGCGCTCGTCAGCACCGCGACCAAGAGCCTGCAGGACCAGCTCTTCCTGCGCGATCTGCCGCGGCTGCGCGACGCGCTGAAGATCCCGGTCGCGGTCGCGTTGCTCAAGGGGCGAGGCAGTTACCTGTGCCTGCACCGCCTCGCGTCGGCGCGTCAGGCCGAACCCATGCCCGACCGCTGGGCGATGCGCACGCTGGCCAAGGTCGAGCAATGGGCCCGCGTGACCCCGAGCGGCGACCTGGCCGAGCTGGAAGGACTGGACGAGCGCAGCCCGGTGATCCCGCTCGTCACCTCGACGCGCGAGAACTGTCTCGGCAGCGACTGCCCGAGCTTTCGCGACTGCCACGTGGTCAAGGCGCGGCGCGAGGCGATGGCGGCCGACCTCGTCGTCGTCAACCACCACCTCTTCTTCGCCGACATGCGCCTGCGCGACAGTGGCGTGGCCGAACTGCTGCCGAGCGTCGAGCTGGCGGTGTTCGACGAGGCGCATCAGCTGTCCGAGGTCGGCGTGCAGTTTCTCGGCACCACGCTCGGCACCGGGCAGTTGATCGATGTGGCGCGCGATCTTCTGGCGGCCGGGCTGGCGCATGCGCGGGGCCTGGCGCCGTGGCAGGTGCTCGCAGGGAACTGCGAGCGCGCCGCGCGCGACCTGCGGCTCGCCGCGGTGGGCTCGCTGCGCGAACTGCGCGGCGTGCTCAAGCTGCGCTGGGACGAGCGGGCCGGGCGGACCGACTTCGTTGCCGCGCTGGATGCGATCGCGCTGGCCGGTGCGGCGGCCGCCGCAGCGGCGCGCGGAGTCATCGACGCGGCCCCCGATTTCGCCAAGCTCGCGGACCGGGCCCAGACCCTCGCGCAACTCGCGGCGAACTTCGTCGATGCCGCGCCGGCCTCGCACGTGCGCTGGATCGACGTCTCGCCGAATCAGGCACGGCTGGTCGAGTCGCCGCTCGACATCCGCGAGGCGCTGCGCGAGCAGATCGATGCGGCGCCCAAGGCCTGGGTCTTCACTTCGGCCACGCTCGGCGACGACGAGAAGCTCACTTGGTTCACCGAATCGGCCGGGCTCGGCGATGCGCGCATCGTGCGCTTCGGCAGCCCCTTCGACTACGCACGCCATGCCCGCCTGTATGTGCCGGCGGGGTTTCCGAAGCCGAACGAACCGGGTCATCCGCATGCGGTGGCCGGGCTCGCCGCGCGCTGCGCACGGGTGCTCGGCGGTCGCACCTTCGTGCTGACGACCACGCTGCGTGCGCTGCAGGCCGTGGGCGAAGCACTGCGCGTGCAGTTTGCCGCTGCCGGTGATGCGATCCAGGTGCTGGTGCAAGGGCAGGGCAGCAAGCGCGAACTGATGCAGCAGTTCCTGGCCAACCCGCGTTCGGTGCTGGTGGGTTCGCAGAGCTTCTGGGAAGGCATCGACGTGCCTGGCGATGCGCTGCAGTGCGTGCTGATCGACAAGCTGCCGTTCCCGCCGCCCAACGATCCGCTGGTCGAGGCCAAGGTCAAGCGCCTCGAACGCGAGGGCCGCAACCCGTTCGCCGACTACTTCGTCGCCGAGGCGGCGGTCTCGCTCAAGCAGGGTGCCGGTCGCCTGATCCGCAGCGAGACCGATCGCGGCCTGCTGGTGGTGTGCGACCCGCGCATGGCGGGCATGAACTACGGGCGCCGTCTGCGCGAGGCCTTGCCGCCGATGACCCTGCTGCGCAGCGAGGCCGAGGCGCTGGCGTGGCTGGCCGAACTGGCGCCCACCTCGACGCTGGTGTTCTAGGCAGCCGCCCGCATCACCAGACCTGCCACCACGGCTTCTGGCGCGCATCGCCGGTGTCGACCCGGGTGCCCGGGAAGCTCCTGCGCAGCACCCGGTCGGCATCGTCGCGAAGTTCGGTCAGGCCGAGCCGGTCGTAACTCTGGACCATCAGGTACAGCGCCTCTTCAGCGGCAGGCGCCTGCTGGAATTCCTGCACCGCCTGCTGCGCGCGGTTGGCGGCGGCGACATAGGCGCCGCGCCGGAAGTAGTAGCGCGCGACATGGACCTCGTAAGCCGCCAGCGAGTTGACGATGTAGTTCATGCGAACCCGCGCATCGTCGGCGTAGAGCGACTGCGGAAACTGGTCAGTGAGCTGCCTGAACGACTGGTACGAATCGCGCGCCGCCTGCTGGTCGCGCTCGGACAGGTCCTGGCGCGTCAGGCCGCCGAGCAGCCCCAGGTTGTCGTTGAAGTTGACGAGGCCCTGCAGGTACAGCGCGTAGTCGAGCGCCGGGCTCGAGGCATGCAGCTTGATGAAGCGCTCGAGCAACGACAGGGCCTGGGCCTTCTCGTTGACGCGGTAGTGGACGTAGGCCCGTTCGAGCTGCGCCTGTTGCGACAGCAGGGTGCCGGAGGCGCGGCCTTCGAGGCGCTCGAACAGCTTGCCCGCGCGCTCGAAGCTGCCGGCCGCGGCCTCTTCCTTGGCCTCTGCATACAATTTGTCGGCGGTCCAGTTGGCCGTATCGTCCTTGGCGGTCGATCCGCATCCCGCCAGGCCGATCCCGAGCAGCGCGCCGAACATGACCAGTCTCGATCGACGCAGCAAAAACAGTGCTTCCATGGGGCCTTCGGGTCCGCGCGGAGGGCGGCCATCCTGTCGAGAAAACGAGGCTGATTATATGGTTGCCCCCCTGACGGTCGCGGTGGCCGACGCATCCGTGGCGGCGTCAGCAGCGCTCGACGATGCGCCCTGGAACGAGCCGACCGAGCGGCGCGCCGGGTCGATTCCCGTCGACCTGCACGCCCAGCGGCTGGACAAGGCGGTGGTGGCGCTCGCGCCCGAGTTTTCACGCAACCACCTGCAGGCCTTGATCGAGGCCGGTCATGTCCGGCTCGACGACCTGCCCGCCACGCTCGCATCGCGCAAGGTGCGCGCCGGACAGCGCCTCGAGGTCGAGCTGGTGCCGACCGCCGAGAGCCGCGCGTTCCGCCCCGAGGCCATGGCGCTCGCCATCGTGTACGAGGACGCGCACCTGATGGTGATCGACAAGCCGGCCGGGCGGGTGGTGCACCCGGCGGCCGGGAATTGGTCGGGCACGCTGATGAACGGGTTGCTCGCGCATCACCGCGCCGCCGCGACCCTGCCGCGCGCCGGCATCGTGCACCGGCTCGACAAGGACACCTCGGGCCTGATGGTGGTCGGCAAGACGCTCGCCGCAGTGACCGCACTGGTGCGTTCGATCGCCGCGCGCGAGGTGCAACGGCGCTACCTGGCGCTGGTTCAGGGCGAGGTGTCCGCCGCGCCGTTCAGCATCGACGCGCCGCTCGGCCGCGACCCGCAGTCGCGGATCCGGATGGCGGTCGTCGGATCGGGCAAGCCGGCGCGCACCGACGTGTCGCGGATCGCCGTGCGTGACGGGTACAGCGCGCTGCGCTGCCAGCTGCACACCGGTCGCACGCACCAGATCCGGGTCCACCTGGCGGCGCGCGGGCATCCGCTGGTCGCCGATGCCGTCTATGGCGGCGTGCCGGCCCTCGGCATGACCCGGCAGGCGCTGCATGCGGTCCGGCTGGACCTGGTGCATCCCGACACCGGCGAGTCGCTGCGCTTCGACGCCGAGCCGCCGGAGGACTTTGCACGCGCCTGGCACCAAATCGTGTGATGCGCGGGGCGGTTGACTGCGATTGCTCCCGCGCGGGCGACGCCGCATGGTTACAATCCACCGCGAATCCTTCTTGGCACGTGTCCACCGCCCCGCACGCCGCATCGCGGCCGGCGACCCGGTGAGTCCAGCCGGAAGTGAACCGCGCCGCAAGGCGCGACGCCCGGGTCCGACTCAGGAAGCGCGACCCCCCGACAGCCGATGCGTGTGGCAACTGCCCCGAAACCGCGGGGTTCGACCGCTGTGCGCACGATGGCTGATGTTCAACCAGGCCCTGGCGAGTTGCGCCCCACCCGAACGGCCCGAGGACGATGCGAAGCCGATGAACCATCAGGATGCAAAGCGCGTCCTCGAGACCGCCCTGATCTGCGCGAGCCAGCCGTTGCCGCTGCGTGATCTGCAGGCCTTGTTCGTCGACGAGTCGGAGCCCGCGGCCGTGGCCGAGCTGCTCGACGAACTCGGCCGAGATTGGCACGACCGCGGCGTCGAACTGGTGAACGTAGCCAGCGGCTGGCGCTTCCAGAGCCGTGCCGAGATGAAGGTCCATCTCGACCGACTCAACCCCGAGAAGCCGCCGCGATATTCGCGTGCGGTGATGGAAACCCTGGCCATCATTGCCTACCGCCAGCCGGTGACGCGCGGCGACATCGAGGACATCCGTGGCGTCACCGTGGCCAGCACGATCGTCAAGCAGCTCGAGGATCGCGGCTGGGTCGAATCGATCGGCCACCGCGAATCGCCGGGCCGGCCCGAACTGCTGGCCACGACACGCCAGTTTCTCGATGACCTCGGGCTGCACAGCCTGAGCCAGCTGCCAGTGCTCGACGGGACCGGTGCCGTGGCGCCGGTGCTGGGCGATCAGCCGACGCTGTTGTCCGATGGCGCACCCGCCACCGGCACGGCCGAAGCGAGGGCCGGCCCGGCCCTGGCTGCCGAGGGGCCGGTCGATCTCGACGCCGACCGGCCCGCCGATGCCGTCGCGCGACCGCAAAGCCTGCGCGACGCCGACCGATCGGTCGGCGCGGACGACCCGGCCACCCAGCCCAGCCGTCCGATGCCCGCCGTAGTCCCCTCATCCCCCGACGCCAACAGTCCGCCTGCGGCCGATGCCGCTCCGATGGAACCTTCCGCATGAACGACCTTCCCGACACCCCGATCGCACCCGATGCGCTGGCGCACGACACCGCGTCCGAGGACGCAGCCAAGCCGGTGCGACGCCGTCGAACCGTGAAGCCGGTCGAGACGGAGGCTGCCTCCGTGGCGCTCGCGCCCGAGCCAGGGGCGCAAGCGGCGCCCGGGTCGGTCGCCGATGCGTCGCCCGACACGCCGGCCGAGGCGTTGGCCGAACCTGCCAAGCCGCGCCGCCGGCGCGTGGCTGCGACCGAGGCGGTCGTCGAAACGGTCGCCGAGGCGGTGACTGCGCCGCCGGCGAGCGCGGTGTCGATGCCGCCTTCCGCGGGGGCTGCCGCGGCGGCCCTGGCGTCCACCTCGGTGGCCGAGTTGTCCCGCTTCGCCGGCGCGTCGAACGAATCTGCGCTGGCGCCGGTCGACCCGCTGCCGGTCGTGGCGTCGACGCCCGGCGCGACCCCGCCCGAGGGGAACGCAGCGCCGGCGACCGCGCCCGGCGACGAGAGCCGCGACAGTCCGCGCAGCCGGCGCCGCGGTCGTCGCGAGCGGCGTCGCGACGAGGGGGCGCCTGAGGCCGGCGCGGGCGACGCGGCGTCGCGGCCCATCGATGCGTCCGCCGACGCGGACGCCGACGACGGGTCGGACGCCGAGGGCGTCGAGCGTGCGCCCGCCGAGCCCGCGTTGCCGCCGCCGCAGGCCGAGGAAGTGTTTGCGCAGGTGCTGTCGGGCGAGTTCGACATCGAGGAGCCGGCCGAGTTGACGCCCTCGCCGGCGGCGCCGCCGAAGCGTGTGCTGCTTCCGGATGCCGATGCGCCCAAGCTGCACAAGGTGCTGGCGCAGGCCGGCGTGGGCTCGCGGCGCGATATGGAAGAGCTCATCCTCGACGGCCAGATCACTGTCAACGGCCAGCCGGCGCACATCGGCCAGCGCATCTCGTTCGGCGACCAGATCAAGGTTCATGGTAAGCCGGTGAAGGTGCGCATCACCCCGCCGCCGCCGCGCATCATCGCGTACCACAAGCCGGTCGGCGAGGTCGTCACGCACGACGATCCGCAGCACCGCCCGACCGTCTTCCGGCGTCTGCCGCGCCTGCAACAGGGCAAGTGGCAGTCGGTCGGCCGGCTCGACATCAATACCGAAGGCCTGCTGCTCTTTACCAATTCAGGTGAGCTGGCGAACCAGCTGATGCACCCGCGCTTCGGCGTCGAGCGCGAGTACGCGGTGCGCGTTCTCGGCACCCTGACGCCCGACGATCGCGATGAACTGATGGAAGGGGTCGACATCGACGGCCAGCAGGCGAGCTTCCGCTCGATCGAGGACGGCGGCGGCGAGGGCGCCAACCACTGGTATCGGGTCGTCATCAACGAGGGCCGCAACCGCGAGGTGCGCAAGCTGTTCGACACCCAGGACCTGACGGTGAGCCGGCTGATCCGCATCCGCTACGGCACGGTGGTGCTGCCGCGCGGGCTCAAGCGCGGCGTGTGGGTCGACCTCGAGGACGCTGACGTGAAGGCGATCCGCCGCCTGACCCTGGGCGACGGCTCGCGCCGCGATGCCGGCCCGGCCGGCCGTGGCCAGGACCGGCCGGGCGGCCAGAACAAGCCGCGCAACGAGCGCCAGAACGGGCGCCCCAACGACCACGGCGGGCGTGGGCCCCACCCGAACGCCGG
>JBDSZM010000303.1:0-11316 GCA_039925165.1 Burkholderiaceae bacterium | reverse complement strand
GGTGCCCAGCACCAGGTCACGCAGCGCCTCGGCCAGGGCCGTGCCGCCGGGTTCACGCGTCACCACCACCGTCGCCCCGCCGCGTCGCAGGACCTCGGCCACGGCGTCGAGGTGGGTCGACTTGCCGGCGCCGTCGATGCCTTCGAAGGTGATGAATCGATCGCTCATGCGAGTGGCGGGACGCTAACGGCCACGCTGGTATTTGTTGACCGCGCGATTGTGGTCGGCGAGTGTCTCGCTGAACTCGCTGCTGCCATCGCCGCGCGCGACGAAATAGAGCGCCTTGGTCGCTTCGGGTCGCACCGCTGCCACCAAGGCGGCCTTGCCGGGCATCGCGATCGGTGTCGGCGGCAGGCCGACGCGCAGATAGGTGTTGAACGGCGTATCGGCCTGCAGGTCGCGCTTGCGCAGGTTGCCGTCGAACGCTGCGCCCAGGCCGTAGATCACGGTCGGATCGGTCTGCAGCGGCATGCCGGCGCGCAGGCGGTTGACGAATACGCCGGCGATGCGGTTCCGGTCGGCCGGGGCGCCGGTTTCCTTCTCGACGATCGAAGCCAGGGTCAGCGCCTCGTCGGGGCTCTTCAGCGGCGTCTGCTCGGCCCGTTCGGCCCAGGTCGCCTCGAGGCGCTTTTGCATCGCGCGGTAGGCCCGTTTGAGCACCGCCAGGTCGGCGCTGCCCTTGCTGTAGGCGTACGTGTCGGGATAAAACCGCCCCTCGGGCGGAATGCCCGGCGCGCCGATCGCGGCCATGATCTCGGCGTCGCTCATCGCGGCGGTGGTCGGCTTGAGGGCTTCGGCCTTGGCAAGCTCGGCCCGGAACTGGCGGAAGGTCCAGCCCTCGATCAGCCGCGCGCTGGCGGTGGTCGAGTCGCCGCGCACCATCTTCTCGAGCAGGCCGACCGGCGTCGTGCCGGCACCGATCTCGTAGCTGCCGGCGCGGATCTTGCGCGCCTGGCCCGACCAGCGGAACCACTCGAACAGCAGGAACGATGGCGCCTGCACCCCGGCGTCGACCCAGGCCTGCGCGATCTCGCGCGGCGGGGTGCCGAGCTCGATCGAGACCTCGACCGGATCGCTGGCCAGCGGCAGCGGCCGGTTGAGCCACCACAGCGTGGCGCCGCCGAGCGCCAGGCCGACCAGCATCAGCGCGACGAACAGGCCGAGCGTCCAGCGCAGTCCGCGTGTCATCGTCGGATCGGCGCCAGTCGGCACTCGCGCGGGGCGGTCTGGAGGCGGTGTGTTTCGGGCATGGGGGGCTGATGATAATCAGGGCCATGAACCCTGACCTTTCACTCTGTGGCTTGGCGCGTCTGACCCATCTGGGGGTGATCCGGGCGACCGGATCCGAGGCGCTCAAGTTCCTGCACGGCCAGCTGACCAACGACATGCTGGGACTGGCGCCAGCGTGCGCCCGGCTGGCCGGCTTTTGCTCGGCCAAGGGCCGGTTGCAGGCGAGCTTCATCGTCTGGCAGGTGGCCGACGAGGACGTGCAACTGGTCTGCGCGGCCGACCTGTTGGCGGCCACCTTGAAGCGCCTGTCGATGTTCGTGCTGCGCACGCGCTGCAAGTTGAGCGACGTGAGCGCCGAGGTGCCGCTGTTCGGCCTTGCCGGTCCGTTGGCCGCGCTCGGCTCGGACGGCGTGCCGGCCTGGCAGCGGGATGCGCACGGTGGTGCGAGCCGGATCGCCCTCCCCGACGCCGCAGGCGTGGTGCGCTGCCTGTGGGCGGGCGCCTTGCCGGCTGCCTTGACGGACACCCCGGCGTTGTCGCTCGATACCTGGCGCTGGCTCGAGGTGCGCAGCGGTATTCCGCTGATCGAGGCCGCGACGGTCGATCGCTTCGTACCGCAGATGCTCAACTACGAATTGATCGGTGCGGTCGACTTCCAGAAAGGCTGCTACCCGGGTCAGGAAGTGGTCGCCCGCAGCCAGTACCGCGGCACCATCAAGCGGCGCATGGGTCTGTTCGATCTCGATGCCGCGACGGCACCCGCCGGCGCCGAGATCTTCCACTCGGACGACCCGGGGCAGCCGGCCGGCATGGTCGTGAACGCGGCGCCACGGCCGGACGGCAGCGGCAGCAGCGCGCTGGTCGAGGTCAAGCTGGCAGCGCTCGGCCACGGCCATCTGCAGCTCGGCGCCGGGGGGCCACCGCTGCGCGCCCTGCCGATGCCGTACGCCGTGCCGCTCGAACCCGCCCCTGCCGAGTCCGCCGACCGCTGACGCGGGTCGGCGGCGCTCAGGGTAGGCGCAGCATCCGCTGGTGCACGATGCCCGCCTCGTCGAAGGGCTCGCCCTCGGCGACGAAGCCGGCGCGCGCATAGAAGCCGACCGCGTCGGCCTGTGCGTGCAGCTCGACCTGCGTCGCGCCCTGCTGGCGCGCCAATCCGAGCAAGGCCTCGAGCACCGCGCGCCCGACGCCGCCGCCGCGCAGGCCGCGCAGCACAGCCATCCGACCGACGCGCGCCGAGCCGTCCGGGCGACGCAGCAGCCGCCCGGTGGCCAGGGCCGTCCCGAGCCGGTTGATTGCAACCGCATGCTCGGACTGCACGTCGTCGGCGTCCCACTCCAGCGCCGCCGGTATGCCCTGTTCGTCGATGAAGACCCGGGACCGCAGCGGCCGCGCCTGCGCCTCGAACGCCGACCACGGTCCGGAGCGCACCTCGATCATGGTCGCGCCGGCTTCGTAGGCCTCGAACACCGCGCGCAATGCCGGGGGCACCGGACGCGAGGTCTGGGTCGCCGGATCGGCGTAGACATACACCAGCTCGCCGCTGACCAGCCGCTCGCGGCCGCGCTGCACCTCGGCATGGAAGAGCAGCGAACTGGTGCCGATGCGGGTGCACCGGATGCCGACCTCGAGCCGGTCGTCGTAGCGCGCCGAGGCGTGGTATTCGAGGGTCGCCTTTCGCACGTACAGGTCACCGCCGAGCGCCTGCATCGTCTCGACGTAAGGCAGGCCCAGCGCGCGCCAGTAGCCGGCGATCGCCGTGTCGATGTACATCAGGTAGTGGGCGTTGAAGACGATGGCCTGCGCATCGATCTCGGCCCAGCGCACGCGCAGCGGCTCGCGGAAACGGAACTCGGGTTCGGCCACGCGCTGCAGGCTCAGAAGATCGAGTCGCGGTCGACGCCATGGCGCGCCATGCCGCGCCGCAGCTTGAGCAGCGCTTCCTGCTGGATCTGGCGGATGCGCTCGCGGGTGAGGCCCAGGCGGTCGGCCAGCACCTCCAGCGTCTCGGGCTCGCGGTCGTGCAGGCCGTAGCGGCCGCTGACGACCTCGCGCTCGCGATCGCTCAGTTCCTCGAGCCGATGCGTCAGCAGCAGGTCGATCTCGTGGCTCAGGGTTAGGCCGGCGGGGTCGCCCGCGCCGTCGTCGGCGACACCGTCGAGCAGAGATTCGGCACCCCCGCCCTCGCCTTGATGCCAGTCGACCGGCGCATCGAGCGAGGTCGGCTGCTCGGCGTAGCGCAGCAGGTCGCTGACTTCCTTGACCGGTCGGCCGAGCACGGCTGCCACGTCCTCGACCCGAACCCCGCGGTCACCCTGCCCGTGCACGGCCGCCGCGGCTTCGAGCGCGCGCCGCGCCTTCAGCACCTGGTTCAGCTCGCGCACCACGTGCACCGGCAGCCGGACCAGGCGGGCCTGGTGCAGGATCGCGCGCTCGGTGCTCTGGCGGATCCACCATGACGCATAGGTCGAGAACCGGAATCCGCGATCGGGCTCGAACTTCTCGATCGCGTGCATCAGGCCGAGGTTGCCTTCCTCGATCAGGTCGCTCATCGGCAGACCGCGACCGAGGTAGTTCTTGGCGATGCTGACGACCAGTCGCAGGTTGTGCTCGATCATCTGCTGGCGCGCCTCGAAGTCGCCTTCGCGGGCCCGCGTCGCGGTCTCGAATTCCTCCTGCGGGGTGAACAACGGAGCGCGCCGGATGTCGCGCAGATAGACCTGCAACGGGTTGCCCGTGTCGGTCGCAGCGACCGCGGCTCCGAGACCGGCGGCCGGCTCGTTCTCGGTGTCGGTCAGCGCGGGCGCTTCGGCCCAGGGCAACGCCCCCGCGGGGTCGACGGCCGCACCGTTCGAGCCCGGCCGGGCGGCGCCATCCCGTTCATAGAGCGCCGCCGGCACCGCGGCTGGCGGCGGCGGCGCGCTTGGGTCCGACCCGCCCCGACCCTGCGTGCTGCGCGTTCGGGGCATGGTCGGACGTCCGGGGCCGGTCGCGTCAGCGCGCCGGCAGCAAACGAGACGGGTCGATCGGCTTGCCGAGGCGCCGGATCTCGAAGTGCAGTTGCACTCGCTCGGTGTCGGTCGATCCCATCTCGGCGATCTTCTGGCCGCGTTTGACGGCCTGGTCTTCCTTCACCATCAGCACCTGGTTGTGCGCGTACGCGGTGAGGTAGGTGTTGTTGTGCTTGAGGATGACGAGGTTGCCGTAGCCGCGCAGTCCGGAGCCGGCGTACACGACGCGGCCATCGGCGGCGGCCAGCACCGGATCGCCGGCCTTGCCCGCGATCACCAGGCCCTTGCTCTTGCCTTCCTCGAACTGCCCGCTCACCGTGCCGCTGGCCGGCCAGGCCCAGGCGACATCGTCGTCGCCCGACTCACGCGGGACCGGCGCTGGCGCGGGCGCAGGCGCGGGAGCAGGTGCGACGGCGGCGACCACCACCGGCGCGGGCAGCGCGGCGACCGCCGAGGCCGACGACGTTGCCGGCGCGACCGCACCGGTGCGCGGATCGAGCGGACGGGTCTCGACCCGCGCCGTCGTCACTGCCCGTGTGGCGGCGCTGGCCGGATCCAGCCCCGGCGCGACCACCCGCAGGATCTGGCCGACCTCGATCACGTTCGGGTTGTCGAGCGTGTTCCAGCGCACCAGGTCTTTCCAGTTCTGGCCGTTCTCGAGCGCCACCCGGATCAGCGTGTCGCCGGCCTTGACCGTGTAGTAGCCGGGCTTGCCGGCGTTCTCGGCACCGGGCAGCAGCTTGCCGGTGTCGACCGGTGGCGGCGGCAGCAGCGCAGGCGTGGCAGCGGGCGCTACCGCCGATACCGGCACGCTGACGCCGGTACGGTTCTCGACCGGTGCCTGGCGGCGCGGCGACGCGCAGGCCGTCAGGGCAAGCGCCAGCAGCGTGATCCCCCAGACCCCGACGCGACCATACCCCGGCGCGGACGTCAGGCCCGTATGACCGCTAGCCTGAAACCATGTCGTCATGCTGTGAGTGTGATGCTTCATCGGACCAGTCCCGATTTTAAGGGGACGAATTTCACCGCCTCGCACACGGCATGCTGATACCCGCTGTCGGTCCGGTCCACCACGGCCAGCGTCTGCTGGCTCGCGCCGGGCCGGCGCATCGGCGCGACCAGGCGACCGCCGACCGCGAGCTGATCGAGCCACACCAGCGGCAGTTCATCCCCGCCGGCCGCGGCGATGATGCTGTCGTAGGGCGCGTTCGGCGCATGGCCGAGCATGCCGTCGCCGAACACCAGGCGCAGTCGGTCGGCGCGCAGCGGCGCGAGCAGTTCGCGGGCCCGGTCGTGCAGCGGCTTGACGCGCTCGATCGTCACCACGTGCTGGGCCAGCATCGACAGCACGCCGGCCTGGTAGCCGCAGCCGGTGCCGATCTCGAGCACCCGGCCGAGCGAACCGGTGGCGCGCGCCTTGGCGCCGTCGAACAGCAGCTCGATCATGCGGGCCACCACCGACGGCTTGGAGATCGTCTGGCCGTGGCCGATCGGCAAACTGGTGTCCTCGTAGGCCTGGGTGACGAGCGCGGCGTCGACGAAACGATGTCGCTCGATCGCCGCCAGCGCCGACAGCACCGCCGGGTGGTGGATGCCGCCGTCCTGCAATCGCAGCGTCATGCGACGGCGCACGTCGGCTGAATCGAGGCCGAGCCCGGAAGCACCGGCGTGACGCGCCGCATTCGCGTGCGCATGCGCCAGCGGCTGCTGCGGCCGCAGCAGATGGCGGCCGCCGGGCAGATCGGCATCGGCGCGCCGCACCGTGGCAGCCGCCAACTGATTCAGGCGCAGCGGAAACTTCGGACCGCGCGGTGGCGCGGCGGTCACCCGGCTGCCTTGGCAAGCCAGTCCGACCAGGCCGGCAGGCCGGCGTGGTCGGTCAGGTCGACCTGCAACGGCGTGATCGAGACGCGACCGTTCGCGACCGCATGGAAATCGGTTCCGTCGCCGGCCTCGCGGGCATCGCCGGCCGGGCCGATCCAGTACATCGCGTCGCCGCGCGGGCTGGTCTGGCGGATCACCGGCTCGCTCGCGTGGCGACGACCGAGGCGCGTGATGCGGCGCGGCAACAACGCCACGTCGGAACGGTTCGGCAGGTTGACGTTGAGCAGCCAGGGCGCCGTGCCGAACGGCCGCGCGAGTGCCTGCTGGATGATGCTGCGGGCGACCGCCGCGGCCGCGTCGAGATGGCCCCAGCCCTTCTCGACCTGCGAGAAGGCGATCGCCGGAATGCCGAACAGATAGCCTTCCATCGCCGCCGCGACGGTGCCCGAATAGAGCGTGTCGTCGCCCATGTTGGCGCCGTTGTTGATGCCCGAGACGACCAGGTCGGGCCGCCGGTCCAGCAGTCCGGTCAACGCGAGGTGGACGCAGTCCGAGGGCGTGCCGTTGATGTAGCGGTAGCCGTTCGATGCGGTGTAGACCGACAGAGGGCGCGACAGCGTGAGCGAGTTCGAGGTGCCGCTCGCGTTTTGCTCCGGCGCGACCACATCGAGATGGCCCAGGCCCTCGCAGGCGGCCACCAGTGCGGCCAGCCCGGGCGCGAGGTAACCGTCGTCGTTCGCGATGAGGATCCGCATCGAACGATTGTAGGGAGCGCAAGGGTTGCGCCCGTATCATGTTCGGCTCCAAGGAGTCCTTCATGCAAGCTTGGTTGTGCGAGAACCCGATCGGTGTCGAGGCCCTCACGTGGCAGACCCTGCCGACGCCTGAACCGCAGGCGGGCGAGGTGCGCGTCGCCATCCGTTCGGCGAGCCTGAACTTTCCCGACACGCTGATCGTCCAGAACAAGTACCAGTTGAAGCCGCCGCTGCCCTTCGTGCCGGGTTCGGAATACAGCGGCGTGATCGAGGCGGTCGGCAGCGGCGTGACCGACCTGTCGGTCGGCGATCGGGTCGCGGTGTGCGGCGGCACCGGCGGCTTCGCGACCCACGCCATCGCCAAGGCGGTGCAGGTGCTGCCCTTGCCGGCGGACTTCGACTTCGACGACGCGGCGGCTTTTATCCTCACCTACGGCACCACCCACCACGCGTTGCTCGACCGTGCCGCGCTCACGGCCGGCGAGACCGTGCTGGTGCTGGGTGCGGCCGGCGGCGTCGGCACCGCGGCGATCCAGATCGCCAAGGCGGTCGGCGCGCGCGTCATCGCGGCCGCTTCGAGCGAAGAGAAGTGCGCGCTGTGCCTGTCGATGGGTGCCGACGCGACGATCAACTACGGCCGCGCCAACCTGCGCGACGAGATCAAGGCGCTCACCGCCGGCAAGGGCCCGGACGTGGTCTACGACCCGGTCGGCGGCGACCTGGCCGAGCCGGTGTTCCGTTCGATCGCCTGGCGCGGACGCTACCTCGTCATCGGCTTCGCGCAGGGCGCGATCCCGGCGCTGCCGTGGAACCTGGCGCTGCTCAAGGGCGCCTCGATCGTGGGCGTGTTCTGGGGTGACTATGCCCGGCGCGAGCCGGCCGCCTACGCAGCGTCGCTGCGCGAACTGGTGGCCTGGTACGGCCAGGGCAAGATCAAACCGGTGATCGACCAGCGCATGCCGATGCATGAGTTGATGCAAGCGTATGCGCGCATGGGCAGTCGCCAGGTGCGGGGCAAGCTGGTGATGCACAACGCCTGAGCTCGGGGACGGCTGGCTCGACCGCCAGGCCCCGAAGTCCGTGAGCTACGATGCAAGAAAACGCGCTGGGGCGGGGAGCATGGCAGTCAAGGTCCTGATCGTCGAAGACAACCCGGTGGCGCGCAGTTTTCTGGCCCGGGTCGTCCGCGAGAGCTTCAGCGACGTGCTCGACATCACCGAAGCGGGCGATCTGGAAACCGCCCGCCGCCGGATCGGCGCCGTCGTGCCGGGCCACGAGCCCGCGCAACCCTACAAGCTGGTGCTGGTCGATCTCGAACTGCCGGATGGCAACGGGATGGAACTGCTGACCGAACTGGCCCATTACCCCGCCACCCGCATCGTCACCACGCTGTATTCGGACGATGACCACCTGTTCCCGGCACTGCAGTGCGGTGCCGACGGTTATCTGCTCAAGGAAGACCGGTTCGAGGTGCTGGTCGAAGAACTCCAGAAGATCGTGCGCGGCCAGCCGCCGCTCTCGCCGGCCATCGCGCGGCGTCTGCTGACGCACTTCCGCAGTCCGATGCCGGGTGCTGGTGGCGCCGCCAGCCCGGGGGCATCGCCCGCGCCGCTCGAGTCTGGCTTCCAGAGCAGCCGACTCGTCCCGTCGGGCCGCGGTGCACCGCTCGACCACGAGCGACTCACGCCGCGCGAGAGCGAGGTCCTGACCTATCTGAGCAAGGGCTTCACGATCAAGGAGATCGCGAGCCTGATGGGCATCAAGTGGTTCACGGTCAACGACCACATCAAGTCCATCTACAAGAAGCTCAACGTCTCGAGCCGCGCCGAGGCGGCGGTCCTCGCCAGCAAGCAGGGCCTGGTCTGACGGGTTGAGCCGGGCCGACGCCATGGTCGACGAGGCGTTGCATCCCCCCGACCGACCGAGCGCAACGGAACGCGACGCACCGACGTCGCCACATGGCGTTTCGTCCGACATCGACAGAGCCTCTCCAGCGCGGCGCCCCGGCGATGCGCTGCGACCGTGGCGCTGGTCGGGCTGGCGACGGTGGCTCGTCGCGACCGCGGCGTTGGCCGGGATCCTCGGACTACTGATGCTGGTGCACGCGCTCGCGCAGACGCAGCACATCGATGCGACCTGGCGCGCCACCGCCGACGGGCGGGTCGAGCTGCTCGGCAGCCGCGAGCCGGCCCTCGCCGAGCTGCGCGGCCAGCGCCTGCTGCAGGTCGCCGACGCGCAAGGCCAGGGTGCGCTGGCCATCGACACGCTGGCGCTGCACGCCGCGTCGCGCTGGCTGGTGAGCGATGCGCGCCGCGCTGCCCACGCGAGGTTGCAGCGCGCGCTGTCCGATCTGCTGGCGCACGAACGCGTGACGCTGGTGTTCGACGACCGGACCCGCGCCGTGGTGCCGCTGCGCCCGCGCGGCTATGCGCATCTTTCGCCGCTGTTCTGGCCGCTCGCGGCACTGGCGCTCGGGCTCTACATGGTCGGCATCACGGTCGCGCTGGCTCGGCCCAGCGCGCGCAACCTCATGTACTTGCTGATGGTGCTGGCGCAGGCCGGCAGCCTGACCTTGATCGCGGTCAATAGCAATTTCGACTTCGGCCTGCCCGCCTGGGCGCTGTCGCTCGACCCCTGGCTGCGGCCCGGCGTCGACGCGGTCACCGCCGCAGCGCTGTTGAGCGCGGTCGCCCTGCATCCGCGCCGTTTGCCTGGGGCGCGCTGGATCTGCAGCGCCGTCTGGTTCGGCGCCGCCGGCGGGTTCCTCGCGCTTGGCAGTGGCGCGATCCATCACTCATGGTGGGCGCACCAGGTCGCGGTGGCGGCCGTGGGTCTGACCGCGATCGCCCTGCTGAGCTGGTCGCACCGACTCTCGTCGCACCCGTACGCACTGGTGCTGCGGCGTGCCGCGACGGTCGCCACGGGCAGTTGGGTGCTGCTCAGCCTGGGCATCGCATCGGCGCAATCGCAACCGGGCATCGAGCACGCGGTGGTGGTGATCGGTCCCCTGGCGTGGTGCGTCTACTTCGCCTCGTTGCTGATGCTGATGCCGTTCCTTTCGAGTTCGCCCATCGTGATGCGGCGCTTCGCGATGCTGGCGACGATCGGCATCCTTGCGACGCTGCTGCACCTCGTGTTCGTGATGGTTTTCGGCTACGCGCAACTGCCGGCGTTCGCGCTCGCCCTGCTGCTCGCGAGCGCGACCTACGCCGGTGTGCGCGAGTGGGTGCTCGAGCAACTGCGCGGCCGCAGCCTGTTCACGACCGAGCGGATGTTCGAACGGCTGTATCGCCTTGCACGCGCGGTCGAGACCGAACCCGAGAAGACACCCGCGTTGCTGACCAGCCTGCTGTGCGAGGTCTTCGATCCACGCGACGCCCGTCTCGTTCCGGGCCGCGCCGGCAGCGAAGCTCGCGTGTCGGGCGATGGCTCGTCGCTGCTGGTGCCGGTGCCGACGCTGTCACGCGCAGACCACGACGAGGCGGCGACGGTCGAGCTGCGGCATGCGCGGCGCGGCCGGCGTCTCTTCACTGCGGACGATGCACGCCTGAGCGATCGCATCGTCGGGCAACTGCAACGCGCCGTCGCGCACGACGCGGCGGTCGAACAGGGGCGCAGCGAAGAGCGCCTGCGGCTGGCTCAGGATCTACACGACGACATCGGCGCGCGGCTGCTGACCCTCATGTACAAGGCGCCGTCGTCGGAGATGGAGGAATACATCCGCCACACGCTGCAGGACCTGAAGACCCTGACCCGCGGCCTGGCGGCGTCGAGCCATCGCCTGTCGCACGCCAGCGCCGAGTGGAAGGCCGACCTGGGGCAAAGGCTGACCGCGGCGCACCTCGAGCTGCACTGGTCGTGCGAGTTCACCGAGGATGTGCACCTGAGCATGGTGCAGTGGTCGGCGCTGACGCGGGTGCTGCGCGAACTGGTGAGCAACGTGATCGCGCATGCCCGGGCGCAGCGGGTCGAGGTCGAGATTCGTGCCGTCGGTGGGCGGCTCGAACTCGAGGTCGCCGACGACGGCGAGGGACGCACGCCGGCCGAGTGGTCGCAGGGGCTCGGCCTGGTCGGCGTGCGCAAGCGCATCAGGCAACTCGACGGCGACGTGGCGTGGCGCGAACTGTCACCCCGCGGCATCGCCTGCGCGGTGCGCGTGCAAGGACTCGACGTGGTGCGGGGTCCGGCACTGGCCGCTCCGTGATCCGGTCCGGACCCGGCACGCAGACAAGTTCGCCTCGGCACGTGGCGCGGCGCCCTCGGGTGCCGATGCGGCCGCTGCCGATGATCGTCAGACCGATGCGACCGTGAGAGTCAACGCTGGCTGCGTCGGCATTCGACGCACGGCAGTGCGGTCACCGACGGGCCTCGGCGCATCCGACCGTGGCACGAAAAAGCCGCCGAGGAGGCGGCTCCTGGGCGGCTCGATTCGAGAAGACTGGGGTGGCTGATGGAGCTTGAACAGCGACCGTAAGTTCTTGTCCCGCCAAGGAAAT
>JBDSZM010000302.1:0-3367 GCA_039925165.1 Burkholderiaceae bacterium | reverse complement strand
GCCGCGGCACCGCGCAGCGAGCGGCTGATCGAGCGCCCGGGGTCGGACTTCATGATGGACGTGATCCGCACGCTCGACCTGCAGTACGTGACGACCAACCCCGGCTCGAGCTTTCGCAGCCTGCACGAGTCGCTCGTCAACTACGCCGGCAATACCAAGCCCGAACTGCTGACCTGCCTGCACGAGGAAGCCGCGGTCGCGATGGCGCACGGCTATGCCAAGGCGGCGGGCAAGCCGATGGGCGTCTTCTTGCACGGCACGGTCGGACTGCAGCACGCGGCGATGGCGGTCTACAACGCCTGGGTCGACCGGGTGCCGGTGATCATGTTCGGCGGCAACGGCATCGACGCCAACCAGCGCCGCCCCGGCACCGAATGGAACCACTCGGTGCAGGACGCCGCCGCGCTGGTGCGCGACTTCGTCAAGTGGGACGACGCACCGGGATCGCTGCAGCACTTCGCCGAGTCGACCGTGCGGGCCTACAAGATCGCCACCACGCCGCCGATGGAGCCGGTGCTCATCATGGCCGACATCGATCTGCAGGAAGAGGCGGTCCACGAGCCCGTGCCGACGATCCCCAAGCTCGCGCGGTCGATCCCGCCGCAGGGCGACCGCGCCGCGCTGGCCGAGACCGCGCGCTGGCTGGTCAATGCGCAATCGCCGGTGATCGTGGCCGACCGGATGGCGCGCGACCAGCGCGGCGTCGATGCGCTGGTGAAGCTGGCCGAGCTGCTCGGCGCGCCGGTGGTCGACATGGGTGGGCGCCTCAACTTCCCGAACCAGCACGCGCTGTGCCACAGCAACCGCCGGCGCGCGCTGGTGCGCGAGGCCGACGTGGTGCTGCTGCTGGAGGTGGCCGACCCGTGGGGCCAGTTCAACAGCTTCAGCGACCCGCACAAGATCCAGCGCTACGTTGCCAAGACCGGCGTGAAGGTGGTCAACCTGTCGATGCAGGACGTCTACATCCGCTCCAACTACCAGGACTTCCAGCGCTACCAGCACGCCGACCTGGCGATCAACGGCGACGCGCAGGCCAGCCTGCCGGTGCTGATCGAGGAAGTCGCGCGGCTGATGACGACCGAGCGCGGCCGGCTCTCGCGCGAGCGCACCGACAAGCTCGGCGTGCAGGCCCGCGCGGCGCGCGATCAGCTGCGCGAATCGGCAGCGCGCGGCTGGGAGGTCTCGCCGGTGACGACCGCGCGGCTGGCGATGGAGACCTACGACGTGATCCGCAACGAGCCCTGGGCGCTGGTGGTGAGCGACCGCATCCCGTGGGCGCGCTCGCTCTGGCCGGCGACGCAATACCACCAGATGCTCGGCGGCTCGGGCGGCCAGGGCGTGGGCTATGCGGCGCCGGCGGCCGTGGGTGCGGCGCTCGCCAACCGCGACAAGGGCCTGCTGTCGGTCACCTTCCAGCCCGACGGCGACCTGATGTATTCGCCAGGCGTGCTGTGGACCGCGGCGCACCACAAGATCCCGCTGCTGATGGTGATGCACAACAACCGCGGCTACTACCAGGAGGTGATGCACTTGCAGCGCATGGCCGCGCTGCACGGCCGCCGCCCGGACCGGGCGTTGATCGGCAACGAGATCGACCGCCCGGCGATCGACTACGCGAAGCTCGCGCAGGCGCACGGCGTGTGGGCCGAGGGACCGATCAGCGACCCGAAGCTGCTGAACGCAGCGCTGCGGCGCGCACTCGCCGAGGTCAAGCAGGGCCGGCCGGCGCTGGTCGACGTGGTCTGCCAGGCGCGCTAGGGCAGCGTTGCACGCCGGTATCGGCGGCCACCGACCGCGGCGCGCCGCAGGGGAGCGACTAGCATGCCGCGCATGAGCCGTCCGCCGACCCCCGCAGCCGCCCCCGCACCCGCCCCCGCCGCCGGCTACGGGCGCCCGATCGAAGGCTGGCGCCTGCGGCTGTACACGGTGATCTTCGAGGCCGACACGCGGGCCGGTCGGGCCTTCGACCTGGCGCTGATCGGCTGCATCCTGCTCAGCGTGGCGGTGGTGATGGCGGACAGCATCGCGAGCGTCCACGCGCGCCACGCGCTGCTGCTGCAGCGGCTCGAGTGGGCCTTCACGCTGCTCTTCAGCCTCGAGTACATCGCGCGCCTGGCGTGCGTGCGGCATCCGCTGCGCTACGCGCGCAGCTTCTTCGGCGTCATCGACCTGCTGGCCCTCCTGCCGACCTACCTGGCCATGCTCGTCCCGGGCCTGCACGCGCTCATCGATGTGCGCGTGCTGCGCCTGCTGCGGATTTTCCGGATCCTCAAGCTGAGCGAGTACGTGCACGAGTTCTCCGCGCTCGGCCGGGCGCTGTCGGCATCGCGACGCAAGATCTTCGTCTTCATGTCGTTCGTGATGCTGGTGATGGTGGTGATGGGCACGCTGATGTACGTGGTCGAGGGGCCGGACAACGGCTACACCAGCATTCCGGTGAGCGTGTACTGGGCGATCACCACCATGACGACGGTCGGTTTCGGCGATATCACGCCGCGCACCGACCTGGGTCGCATGCTGGCGTCGCTGATGATGCTGCTCGGCTGGGGCACCCTGGCCGTGCCGACCGGCATCGTCAGCGCCGAGTTCACCGCGCAGCGCTTCCAGCCGGCGACGCCCACCACCCGTACCTGCCATGAATGTCTGAGCGAGGGGCACCTGCCGAGTGCCCGGTTCTGCCACGACTGCGGCGCACCGCTGCCGGCGTGGCAACACGACGCGTCCGCGGCGTCCTGAGCACGGCGCTGGCCGTCTATTTGCGCACCGGCGTCTTCGGCAGCTGCGGCATCCGGCTCGCCCTCGTCTTCAGCGCCTCGGCGAGTGCGCCGTCGGCGTTGGCACGCCTGCGCGGTCGGGAGGTGCACAGTGACTGACGCCCTTCAGCGCGGTGGCGGCCGTCTTGAACGACGCGAGGTTGCGGGGGCCGAGCGACTGCGTCACCTTGCGTGCCTTGTCATGGGCAGTCAGCTTGTCGCCGAAGCCGGTCTTGGGCACCGTCACTTCCTTCAGCTTGTCCCAGCCTCGGCCGGTGAGATCGGTCGGGGGCTTGGCCTTCGCGCATCCTTTCGTGGCTACAGACACAGGCCGGCCAGTGATGTCCGCCCCGCAGGTCGCGCCACCGTGGCCGGCCACGCGAGCGACAAACGGTAACGGCCCGCATGGCGCGGGGTCAACGGCCGGCAGAGCGCTCGAGGGCGTGACATCCGGCCGTGGCCGAACAAACCCTTACGCCCCCGGCCCGCCGCTCGACCCCGCCCCACGCAGATAGTGGCGGGACCGCTGCCGGCGGGCGGACGGCAGCGCCCGCCCCGGCCGGCGTCCACTCAGGAACCGCCCGCCATGCCGAATCCCGACCTCCTGGCTGCCG
>JBDSZM010000301.1:0-5033 GCA_039925165.1 Burkholderiaceae bacterium | reverse complement strand
ATCGCTCGGCCACGAGCCGCCGGCGCACTGGACCCTGGCCGAGCTGCAGTTCGGCCTGTTCGAGGAGGTGGTCGAGGCGCAGCTCTGGAACCCGACCTTCATCGTCGACTACCCGGTCGAGGTCTCGCCCTTGGCCCGCGCTTCTGATGCCGACCCGAGCGTCACCGAACGCTTCGAGCTTTTCATCACCGGCCGAGAGATCGCCAACGGCTTCTCGGAACTGAACGACGCCGAGGACCAAGCCGCGCGCTTCCAGTCTCAGGCCGCCAACAAGGAGGCCGGCGACGAGGAGGCGATGTACTTTGATGCCGACTTCATCCGCGCCCTCGAGTACGGCATGCCGCCGACCGGCGGCTGCGGCATCGGCCTGGATCGGCTGGTGATGCTGCTGACCGACAGCCCGAGCATCCGCGACGTGATTCTGTTTCCGTCGCTGCGCAGCGAGGGTTGAGCCGGTGGGGCGTCGGGTCGGCTGCGGCGCGGCCGTTCTGACATCGACACGCGGTGCTGGAGGCGCGGTCTATCGATAAAACCGTGCCCACACGCCGGGTGCCACGGCTGTCGGCGCTGAACCGCGCCGCATGCACGTCGTTGCGCGAGGCGGGGCGCTCGTGCCACACGGCGATCGCATTGCCGGCGGCGTCTGCACGCAGCCGAGGAGGCCCCATCTCCTTGCCGCCAGTGGCGATCCGAACCGGTGCGGACCAGGCAGCCCCGAGTCTGCGGCTCGCCGACAACGAGCCTGTCGTCGGCGTCTCCGCCACAAGCCAGGCCATCACCGCGTCGCCGTTCGCCGCGAGGGCGACCTGCGGCGCGTACGCGCCAACCATCCCGATCACGTCGGGAGTGGCCCAGGCCCCGGCGGGGCCGGAAAGCTCCACGTGACACGACGTCCGTCGAGGTTGTCGGACGGGCTGTACCCGAGCGTCGCCGCGCTGCTGGCAGCGATGGCGGTGACGCTCAGCGTTGCGGCAGCGCTGCTCAGGATGCCCGCCGGATTGCCCACGTCTGCAGCGAAGCTGGCGCCGTTGTCGCGGCTCGCCGCGGCGGCGAGCGTGTACGTCGCCGTCGAGGCGCCGGCGATCGGCACGCCGTCGCGCTTCCACTGGTAGCTCAGCGGCGCACCGCCGGTCGCCGTGACGGAAAAGGTGGCGGGCGCGCCTGCCGGCACGCTGACGACGGCCGGTTGCACCACCATCATGGGCCGCGCCACCACCCTGGCTCCTGCGCCACCACCGCCCCCTCAGCCCCCGCCGCCACAGCCGGCCACGAGCAGCAGTCCATCGCAGATCGTGAGCGACGAAAAACAGTGTGTGATGTTCATGACGACCTGTTGGAGTCCGAGCACTGACGGGTGGGTTGTTCGTGGGCCGCCACCGACGCGACGGGAGACGTCAGATCGCTCACGTCTTCGCCTCGCCGCCACTAATCTGCGCGGATGCCATGGGTGCGCAGCACCGGTTGCCAGTACCGCTGCTCGACCGCGATGCGCGCGGAAAGCGACGGCGGCGAGCTGGATGCTGCCGTCATCCCGGCTTGCGCGAAGGTGGCTGCCAGCGCGGGCCGCGCAATCGCCTCTTGCAGCGCTGTCGCCAGGCTGGCGAGGGTGTCCTTCGAGGTTGCGCCCGGCGCGAAGAATGCGAACCACTCGGTGACGACCAGGTTCGGATGGCCCTGTTCGACGAACGACGGCACGTCGGCCAGGTAGGTGCTTCGTGTCGGTCCCGAGGTGGCGAGCACCCGGATGCGCCGGCTCGCATGGTGTTGCCGGAGCAAACCTTCCGGCAGCACCAGCGCCGCAATCTGCCCGCCGAGCAGCGCGGTCACGGTAGGCGGACCGCCCGAGTACGCGATGTGTTGCCACGGGACACCTGCGTCGTGGAACAGCATGGCCTCCAG
This sequence comes from Burkholderiaceae bacterium, assembly GCA_039925165.1. Taxonomy (GTDB): domain Bacteria; phylum Pseudomonadota; class Gammaproteobacteria; order Burkholderiales; family Burkholderiaceae_C; genus JBDSEG01. The sequence goes on along the minus strand of JBDSZM010000301.1, from coordinate 3,134 downwards.
CAGGTGCGGCAGCGTGCCGGTTCCCGGTGAGCCGATGTTCGCCGCGGCCGGGTGCCCGCGGGCCCAGTCGATGAATGCGGACAGGGTCGTCACCTGCGCCGGCACCGCCGGTCCGACCGCCAGGCCCAGCGCCATCTCGCTGGCCAGCGACACGGGCTGCAAGTCCACGGCGGGGTCGTAGCCGAGCTTGGCGTAGAGGAACGGATAGACGGTGGCGATTGCGCCCTGCGCCAGCAACAGCGTCGAGCCATCCGCCGGTGCGGCTTTGAGGGCGCCGACGCTGAGCTGGCCGGCGGCTCCAGGGCGGTTGTCGACCACCGCCAGCTGACCGGGTTTGGCGGACAGCTGCTCGCCCACGGCGCGTGCCACCAGGTCCGGGATGCTGCCGGCCGGCCCGCTGCAAAGAATGCGCAGCGTGCCGTCGCGGGCCGCCTCCGCGCGGCGCCCGAGCGACAGTCCGGCCAGCGTGGCGAGGGTCATGCCGCCAGCACGCAGCAGGCGCCGCCGCTGCATCGAGTGTTCGGAAATCGTCATGGTGTCCTCAGGGGCGGCGCGCCGCCGTGATCAGCAGTTCGTTGGGGCCTTCCCAGCCGGACGGCGTGGTGTAGGCATGCAGTTGCTCTCTGATGTCGTCCCATGCGGACCTGGCGGCCGCCTCGCCCAGGCCCGCGAGGATCTGGAGGATGGGGCTCGCCGAGCTGCGCACGAAGGCGAGGTAATGGTCGACCGATGGCATGCGGAACACGGCATCCACCGCGGTCGTCGCGACATCGGCAAACCCCGCTTCCCGAAAAAGGGCGTCGATGCGGCCGGGGCGCCCGAGGCTGAACAGGCTGCCGGGCGCACAGGGGTCGCGCGCCGGCAGCCCGGCGTGCCGGAGTGCCGTGGCCATCAGGATCGACACGCACGGGTTCCGCTCGGGAGCCGAGAACACCACGCTGCACGCCCCTCCGCCGGGCCGCAGCGCGCGATGCATTTCGCGCAGGCCCTGCAGAGGGTTCGGGAACAGCATCAGACCGAGCCGGCAGACCGCCGCATCGAACCAGGCCGGCTCGACGCGCAGGTCCTCGCCGTCCGCCACGCGGCACTGCACGTGCCGGAAGCCGGCGCGCCGTGCACGGTCTTGGGCGAGCGCCACGATGGCCGGCGCAAGGTCGGTCGCCACCACGGCGCCAGAACGGCCGACGCGCTCGGCGAGGTCGAGTGTCTGGTCGCCTGCACCGGCCGCGACGTCGAGTACCCGCGAGCCGTGCACGACACCGGCCATGCCGATCATCGCGTCGGTCGAGCCGCGCAGCCAGGCACGGATGTCAGGGGTGTGCGCGTCCCAGCCGTCGGCCGCGGCGTCCCAGTGGGCTCGCACCGAGGACTTGAAGGCCAGTGGGTCTGCTTCGGTCGGGTTCATGCCTGCAGCGTAGGTGCCGGCATGCCTCGGCGTCAGCCGCAAAGCTGCAGAATCGGGGCCGCAATGGCGCATACCCCTCGAGACTTCGACTGGGACGATCTCAAGCACCTGTTGGCGGTGGCACGCCATGGCAGCACGCTCGCGGCCGGGCGTGCGCTCGGCCTGGATCAGTCCACCGTGCAACGACGCTTGACCGAACTGGAGCGCCGTTTCGGGCAGGCGCTGGTGCAGCGACAGCCGAGCGGCTACCGCTTGACCGAGTTCGGGCAGGCCCTGCTGCCGCACGCGCAGCGGGTCGACGACGCGGTGGCGGCGTTCAAGCTGCAGCTGGCCACGGCCGTCGCCGAGGTCTCGGGTGTGATCCGGGTGACTTGCCCGGAGCCCATCGTCTACCGGATCACCCAGTCAACGATGCTGCAGCGCTTCAGAGAGCGCCATCCGGCGCTGCAGGTGCACTTCGTCATGAGTGACCGCTACATCGATCTGGCCCTGGGCGAAGCCGACGTGGCCCTGCGCTCCGGCGACACCGATGACGGCGGGCTCGTCGGCCGCAAGATCGGAGACTCGGTCTGGGCGGTGTATGCCAGCGCGACCTACCTCGAACGCCATGGGCGCCCGCAGCGGGTCGAGGACCTGGCGAACCACGCCCTGGTCGGGTTCGACGACACCATGGCCAAGCACCGCACCGCGGCGTGGCTGCGCAGGATCGCCCCCGATGCGGTGTTGGTCGCACGCAGCAACAGCGTGCTGGGACTGGTGTATTCGGCCAAGGCGGGGGTGGGCGTCGCCCCCCTGCCGATCGCGCTGGGCGACGCGGAACCGGATCTGGTTCGAGTGATCGAACCCGTTGCCGAACTCACGCGCATCTGGCGCATGCTGACGACGCCCGAGTTGCGCCACACGCCGCGGGTTGCGGCGTTCTTCGATTTCATGGTGGGCGAGATCGACGCGCTGCGCCCGATCATCACGGGCTGAACACCGCGCACCCATCACCCCGGGCAGACACCTTCGAGACGGATGCCGGCCGAGGTGACGCAGTCGTCGGTGGGCTCGGAACCCTCAGCGTCCCGTGAACTCCGCCTTGCGCTTGGCCACGAACGCGGCCATGCCTTCCTTCTGATCGTCGGTCGCGAACAGCGAGTGGAAGGCGCGGCGCTCGAAAAGGATGCCTTCGCCGAGCGGCGATTCGTAGGCGCGGTTGATGCACTCCTTGGCCATCATCACGCTCGGTCCGCCGAGTTCGCAGATGGTCTGCGCGGCGGCCAGCGCCACGTCCATCAGCTCGGCCGCAGGGACGACGCGCGAGACCAGCCCGGCGCGCTCGGCTTCGGCGGCGTCCATCATGCGACCGGTCAGCACCATGTCCATCGCCTTGGCCTTGCCGACCGCACGCGGCAGGCGCTGGGTGCCGCCGGCACCGGGCACGATGCCGAGCTTGATCTCGGGCTGGCCGAATTTCGCGTTGTCGGCCGCGATGATGAAGTCGCACATCATCGCCAGCTCGCAGCCGCCGCCCAGCGCGAAGCCGGCGACCGCCGCGATCACCGGCTTGCGGACCTTGCGGATGGTTTCCCAGTTGCGCGTGATGAAGTCGGCGGTGTAGACGTCCATGTAGGTCCACGCTGCCATCGCGCCGATGTCGGCGCCGGCCGCGAAAGCCTTGGCGCTACCGGTGATGACGATGCAGCCGATCAAGGGATCGGCGTCGTACGCCGTCAGCGCGGCGCCG
>JBDSZM010000300.1:0-5528 GCA_039925165.1 Burkholderiaceae bacterium | reverse complement strand
TGCCGCCGGCCGCGGCGAGGATGGGCGTGCCGGTGCCGGCCGCGAAGTCGAGTCCGGCGTGGAAGGCCGGGTGCTGCGACAGCGGGTCGCTGCGGTTGCCGAACGGCGAGCTCATCTCGGCGTGCTGCACCGGCCAGCGCGTGGGCAGGCGCATCGCGTCGACGTTGCGCTGCGAGGTGGCCTCGGCGACCGCGTGGATGCGGTCTTCGAGGCGCGCGATCTGCGCCTCGATCGCCACCGGGTCGCTCGCCGTCGCGCGCGGCGGAAGCATCGGACCGCCCTGGCCGGGCCGCGCTTTCGACGCGGGACTCGGCTCGACAGCGGCCGGCCGCGCTTCCGCCGGCGAGGCATCTTTCTGCAGCACGCCGATGCGCTTGCCGAGCTGGCTCGCCTGGCTCTCGAGGCGGAACAGCCGCGCCGAGATCGCGCCCAGTTGCTCGAGCGTGAACGGCAGCGCGGCGAGCGAGCGCGCGGGCGGCGCCGCGACCGGCGCGCCGACCGCCGCGGACGCGGCCGGCAGCGTTTGCGCGAGCCAGTAACCGGCGCCGCCGCCGGCACCGAACACGAGCGCCGCCAGTGTCACCGCGCCGCAGGTCACGCCGGGCAGCGACAAGGTCCGCACGCGCGATCGGCTGGTCGCGCCGGTGGCAATCATGACGAACGACATCGTGGCTCCTGCGGCATCCGACGGGCAACCGGCGCCCGCCTTGGCGACGATCCTAAGTGCCGGTCGCGACGCGGCGGCGGGTCGGCGCTGCAACGGTTTGTTCGGCGCCGACGAGGCGGTCGAAAGTCACACCGCGCAGAGTAGGCCGGCTTAGCGCCCGCTTTTCGGCGGCTTGCGGTGGCGTGCGCGGACCGACCATCGACGCCAGTGACCGGAGACCCGCCATGATGCGTTCCCTGTGGATATCGAAGACCGGGATGGAGGCCCAGCAGATGCAGCTGGACACCATCTCGAACAACCTGGCCAACGTCGCGACCAACGGCTACAAGCGTTCGCACGCCGTGTTCGAGGACCTGATGTATCAGAACCTGCGGCAGGCCGGCGCCAACAGCTCCGAGCAGACCCAGCTCCCGACCGGATTGCAGGTCGGGCTGGGCACGCGCGCGGTCGCGACGGCGCGCAACTTCAGCCAGGGCAACCTGCAGCAAAGCGCGAATCCGCTCGACGTGGCGGTGCGCGGCAACGGCTTCTTCGAGGTCCAGATGCCCGACGGTACCAACGGCTACACGCGCGACGGCTCGTTCCAGGTCAGCGCGCAGGGCCAGCTCGTCACCAACAACGGCTACCCGGTGCAGCCCGGCATCACCATTCCGGCCGCGGCGCAGAGCGTGACCATCGGCAGCGACGGCACCGTCAGCGTGACCTTGCCCGGCCAGGCGCTGCCGCAGGCGGTCGGCCAGTTGCAGCTGGCGGGCTTCGTCAATCCGGCCGGTCTCGAGCCGAAGGGCCAGAACCTCTACGCCGAGACCGCCGCCTCGGGCACGCCCAACACCGGCGCGCCGGGCGCGAACGGGCTGGGCCAGGTGCAGCAGGGCTTCGTCGAGACCTCGAACGTCAACGTGGTCGAGGAACTGGTCGCGATGATCCAGACCCAGCGCGCCTACGAGCTCAACTCGAAGGCAATCCAGACCGCCGACCAGATGCTGCAGAAGCTGGGGCAGTTGTGAACCCCGGCGCGCACGTGATGAACCAGATCACCTTCCGAACCATCGGCCTGGTCTCGCTGCTGTTCGTCTGCATCGGCCTGCTGGCCGGCTGTCAGACGCTCGACCTGCGGCCCACGGTCGACGTCGCGCCGACCGCCAGCGTGCGTCCGGCGCCGATCGTCGTGCCGGCGACCAGCAATGGCGCCATCTTCCAGGCCGGCCATTACCGGCCCCTCTTCGAGGACCACCGCGCGCGGCTGGTCGGCGACACCTTGACGGTGCAGATCGTCGAGAAGGTCTCGGCCACACAGAAGAGCACCAGCTCGGTCGACAAGACCGGCAAGGTGACCGCCGGCGTGACCGCGCTGCCGTTCCTGTCGGCCAACTCGTTCAACCGCGCCAGCGCCGCCGGCAGCTCGAGCAACAGCTTCGAGGGCAAGGGCAGCACCGAGAACAGCAACGACTTCTCCGGCACCATCACCGCCACCGTCACCGACGTGCTGCCCAACGGCCATCTGCTGATCGCCGGCGAGAAGCAGATCGGCGTCAACCACAACGTCGACGTGCTGCGCTTCTCGGGTCAGGTTGATCCGCGCGCGATCCAGCCCGGCAACTCGGTCGCCTCGGCGCAGATCGCCAACGTGCGGATCGAAAACCGCGGCCGCGGGCAGCAGGCCGAGGCGCAGGGAATAGGCTGGCTCGGGCGCTTCTTTTTGAACGTTCTGCCGATCTGATCGACCCGCAGACTCGGGTCATCGTCCCGTCCTGGCAGTGCGAATGAACCCTACCGACCGACTCCTTCGAACCGTGATCGCACTGGCCTGGCTGGCGGCGTCGGCGGCCCTGTGGTGGCCGGCCGGCGCGAACGCGGCGCGGATCAAGGAAGTCGCCTCGGTGCAGGGCGTGCGCAGCAACCCGCTGGTCGGTTATGGCCTGGTGGTCGGGCTCGACGGCACTGGCGACCAGACGACCTCGGCACCGTTCACGGCGCAGAGCATCAACGCCTTGCTGGCGCAGATGGGCGTGACGGTCCCGCCCGGCACCAACATGCAGCTGAAGAACGTGGCCGCCGTGATGGTCACGGCCCAGTTGCCGGCGTTCGCCCAGCCCGGGCAGTCGATCGACGTCAACGTGTCCTCGATCGCCAACGCCAAGAGCCTGCGCGGCGGCACCCTGATCGCGACACCGCTGAAGGGCGCCGACGGGCAGATCTACGCGATCGGCCAGGGCAACCTGATCGTCGGCGGGGCCGGCGCCTCGGCCGGCGGCTCGAAAGTCCAGATCAACCACCTCTCGGCGGGCCGGGTGCCGCAGGGTGCGACGGTCGAGCGCAGCGTGCCGACACCGCTGAACCAGGGCGACACCCTGCAGCTCGACCTCAACGCGACCGACTTCAATACCGCGCGGGTGGTGGCGCGCGCCATCAACGACCGGATGGGGCCGAACTCGGCCAGCGCGGTCGACGGCCGCACGGTGCGGGTGCGCATGCCGGCCTCGCCCGACGCACGCGTCTCGTTCATGGCCGACATCGAGAACCTGTCGCTCGAGCAGGCCGCGCCGGCCGCCAAGGTCGTCATCAACGCGCGCACCGGCTCGGTGGTGATGAACGGCGCGGTGACGCTCGCCTCGTGTGCGGTGGCGCACGGCAGCTTGTCGGTCACGATCAGCTCGACGCCCATCATCAGCCAGCCCAGCCCGCTGTCGCGCGGCGGCCAGACGGTGGTGGCCGAGAAGGCCGAAATCAGCATCAACAGCCAGGCCGGGTCGCTGATCCAGATGCCCGCCGGCACCCAGCTGTCGGACGTGGTGAAGGCGCTCAACTCGCTCGGCGCGACGCCGCAGGATCTGCTCGCGATCCTGCAGGCGATGAAGGCGGCCGGCGCGCTGGCGGCCGAGATCGAGGTGATCTGATGGCGTCGGTCTCGCAGGCGTCCAGCGCGTCGTCGGCCGCGACGCTGTCGTTGCAATCGCTGCGCGCGAGTGCCGCGCGCGACCCCAAGGCCGCGATCAAGGAAGCCGCCAAGCAGTTCGAGGCGATCTTCATGCAGCAGCTGATGAAGAGCATGCGCGACGCGACGCTGTCATCCGGCATGCTCGACAACGCCGGCACCCAACTCGGCACCGAGCTGCTCGACAAGCAGTTCGCCCAGCAGATGACCGGCCTGCCGGGCGGCCTTGGCGCCGCGATCGCGCGCCAGCTCGAGCGCCAGATGGGCGGCCCGGCCGAGACGCCCGCGGCCGCGGTGGCACCGGCGGGGGCGGCCGGATCGGCCGAGATTGCGCCGGTCAAGACCTCGCAACGCCAGACCGATTTCCTGCGCCGCCACGACGCTGCCGCGCGCGAGGCCGAGCAGCACAGCGGCATCCCGGCCGCCTTCATGCTGGCGCAGGCGGCGCACGAATCGGGCTGGGGCCAGCGCGAGATCCGCCAGGGCGACGGCACGACCGCGCACAACCTGTTCGGCATCAAGGCCGGTGCCGGCTGGAAGGGCGCGACGACCGAGGTCGCGACCACCGAAGTCGTCAACGGCGAGCCGCGCAAGGTCATGGCCAAGTTCCGCGCCTATGCGTCGTACGAGGCGTCGTTCCGCGATTACGCCCGGCTGATGAAGGAAAGCCCGCGCTATGCGCAGGTTGTGGCCGCCGCGGCGACATCTTCCGAGGGCTCGGCACAACGCTTCGCGCAAGGCCTGCAGAAGGCCGGCTACGCCACCGACCCGGCCTATGCCGACAAGCTCGGCCGCGTCATCAACACCACGCTGCGCCTGCAGCGCACGTTCGCCTGATCCGCCAGGGGCCACCGCATGTCCGTCTCCGCCCTCCTGTCGATCGGTCAGCGCGCCCTGACCGCCAACTATGCGGCGCTGCAGGCGACCGGCAACAATATCGCCAACGCGGCCACGCCGGGTTATTCGCGCCAGACGGTGCAGCTCGAGACCGCGGGCAGCCAGTCGACCGGTTCGGGCTTCTTCGGCAAGGGCGTCAACGTCGCCACTGTCACGCGTGCGCACGACGAGTTCCTGACCCGCGAGGCGGCGACGACGCAATCGGTCGCCGCGGCCGACGCCACCCGTTACTCGCAATTGATGCAGCTCGAGAAGGTCTTCGGCCTCGGCGAATCCGGTCTCGGCTATGCGGCCGGACAACTTTTTAGCAGCTTCGTCGACGTCGCGAGCCAGCCGCAGGACGCCTCGGCGCGCCAGGTCGTGCTCGGCCGTACCGACGACCTGGTGACGCGCTTTCGCGGCGCCGCCGAGCAGATCGATGCGCAGCAGGCCGGCGTCAAGCAGGAGGTCAAGGTCGCCGTCACCGCGGTCAACGACCTGACGCGCCAGATCGCCGACCTGAACCAGCGCATCGCGACGGCCCAGGGCTCGGGCCACACACCCAACGAGTTGCTCGACCAGCGCGACACTGCGATCGCCGAACTCGGCAAGCGGATCCAGGTGACGACGATTGCGGCCTCCGACGGCTCGGTCGGGGTCTACGCCGGCGGTGGCCAGCAGCTGGTTCTGGGCACGACCGTCAACAAGCTGGTCGCCATGACCGATCCGTTCGACCCGTCGAGGGTCGGCGTCGGGATCGAGGCCAATGGCCGGGTCCGCGAGCTGGGCGAGGGCATGCTCGCGGGCGGCTCGCTCGCCGGCTTCTTGCGGTTCCAGAACCACGACCTCGCCGATGCGCGCAACCTGCTCGGCCGGATGGCCGCCGCGCTGGCCGACGGCCTGAACCAGCAACAGGCGCTCGGCCTCGACCTGCGCCAGCCGGCCGGCGCCGGGGCGCCGCTGCTGGCGATCGGCGCGGCACGCGTGCTGCCGGCATCGACCAACAGCGCGGCCGGCACCGGCGTGGTCCTCAGCGTGGTCCAGACCGAC
>JBDSZM010000299.1:0-3229 GCA_039925165.1 Burkholderiaceae bacterium | reverse complement strand
GAGCGTCCGATGGCGCTCGCGCTGATGGTGGTCGCGCTCGCGATCCTGATCGTGCCGCCGCTCCTGCGCCGGCGTCGCTCCGCGGCCTGAGCGGACCGTTCCAGCGTGTCCGGGGCGCCGCCGGTGCCGGGGTCGACGCCTGACGGCACATGACATCGCGCCTGCGGCCGCCCGGCCGCGCACCCGACCGCGTCGATGTCATGGGTGCCGCGAAGATGTGAACCGTCAAGAACCGATCACTGGACTAGAATCTGGTTGAATCAACCAATTATGGATTCGACCATGGAAACGCCGTCGATCGGCCTGTTCGAAGCCAAGACCCACTTTTCCGAGCTGGTCGCGCGCGCCGAAGCGGGCGAGGAAGTCGTCATCACGCGCCACAACCGGCCGGTGGCGCGCATCGTGCCGTTCGTCGCCGCCGCCCGTTCGGCCGCACCGCGCCGCGCCGCGCTCAAGGCCTTGCTGCAGTCCGCCAGCGAGCGCAGCCTCGGGCTGGACTGGAAGGCCCTGCGCGACGAGGGCCGCAAGTAGGTGGCCGGCGCGAGCTTCGTCCTCGATTCGTCGGTGGCGCTCGGTGCGCTGTTCGCCGACGAGCAGGATGCCTACTCGCTCGGTGTCCTGCAATCGCTGGACATGGCGGTGGCCGTCGTGCCGGCGCTGTGGCAGCTCGAGCTCGGCAATATCCTCGGCCGCGCACTCAAGGCGGGTCGCATCAGCGCCGCCGGGCTGGCGCAAAGCTGGGAGCGGCTCGAGACGCTGGGCATCCAGGTGATGCCGACCCGCGACGATGCGCGCTACTGGGCCGAGCGATCGGTCGAGTGGCAACTGTCCGCCTACGATTGCTGCTACCTCGACCTGGCCCGCGAACGGCGCCTGCCGCTGGCCACCCGCGATGCTGCGCTCGCCGCCGCCGCCCGGCGGCACGGCGTTCGTCTGTACATGTCCTGATCCGAATCGACCATGAAATCCTCCGACATCCGCTCGCAGTTCCTCAAGTTCTTCGAAGGCAAGGGCCACACCGTTGTCGCGTCGAGCCCGGTCGTTCCTGGCGACGACCCGACGCTGCTGTTCACCAACGCCGGCATGAACCAGTTCAAGGACGTGTTCCTCGGCTACGACCAGCGTCCCTACAACCGCGCCGCGTCGAGCCAGAAGTGCATCCGCGCCGGCGGCAAGCACAACGACCTCGAAAACGTCGGCTACACCGCGCGCCACCACACCTTCTTCGAGATGCTGGGCAACTTCAGCTTCGGCGACTACTTCAAGCGCGAGGCGATCGGCTACGCCTGGGAACTGCTGACCCAGGTCTACAGGTTGCCCGCCGACAAGCTGTGGGCGACCGTGTATGCCGAGGACGACGAGGCCTACGACATCTGGCGCAACGAGATCGGCCTGCCTGCCGAGCGCATCGTGCGCATCGGCGACAACAAGGGCGCGCGTTACGCGTCGGACAACTTCTGGATGATGGGCGACACCGGCCCCTGCGGCCCGTGCAGCGAAATCTTCTACGACCACGGCCCGGACATCCCCGGCGGCCCGCCGGGTTCGCCGGACGAAGACGGCGACCGCTACATCGAGATCTGGAACAACGTGTTCATGCAGTTCAACCGCGATGAAGCCGGGGTCATGCACAAGCTGCCCAGGCCGAGCGTCGATACCGGCATGGGCCTGGAGCGGCTGACGGCGGTGCTGCAGCACGTGCACAGCAACTACGAGATCGACCTGTTCGTCAACCTGCTCGCGGCCGCCAAGCGCGCGGTCGACGCGTCTGGCGCGCAGGACTGCGACCTGCAGAGCCCATCGCTCAAGGTCATTGCCGACCACATCCGGGCCTGCGCCTTCACGGTGGTCGACGGCGTGATTCCCGGCAACGAAGGCCGCGGCTATGTGCTGCGCCGCATCACCCGGCGCGCGATCCGCCACGGCTACAAGCTCGGTGCACGCAAGCCCTTCTTCCACAAGCTGGTGGCCGCGCTCGCCCTCGAGATGGGCGACGCCTATCCCGAACTGCGGCGCGCGCAGGCCCGCGTGACCGAGGTGCTGGCGCAGGAGGAGGAGCGCTTCTTCCAGACCATCGCGAACGGGATGGAGATCCTGGAGACCGCGCTCGCCGGCGGCACCCAGCACCTTGACGGCGACCTCGCCTTCAAGCTGCACGATACCTACGGCTTTCCGCTCGACCTGACGGCCGACGTCTGCCGCGAGCGCGGCGTGAGCGTCGACAGCGCCGGCTTCGATGCCGCGATGGAGCGCCAGCGTGTCCAGGCGCGCGCCGCCGGCAAGTTCAAGATGGCCGCCGGGCTCGGGTACAGCGGCGCGGCGACCACCTTCCACGGCTACGAGGCGCTGGCGCACGACAGCGCGACCGTGGTCGCGGTCTACCTCGACGGCAGCCCGGTCGACGTTGCGCACGCCGGCGACGACGCGGTCATCGTGCTCGATCACACGCCGTTCTATGCCGAGTCTGGCGGTCAGGTCGGCGACACCGGCGAGTTGCGCAACGCCGGCGCGCGCTTTGTCGTCGAGGACACGATCAAGGTGCAGGCGGCGGTCTACGGCCACCAGGGCCGTGTGCTCGAAGGCGCGCTCAAGGTCGGCGACGTGTTGGCGGCCAAGGTCGATACGGATCGGCGCGCGAAGACCGTGCGCAATCACAGCGCGACCCACCTCATGCACAAGGCGCTGCGCGAGGTGCTGGGCGAGCACGTGCAGCAGAAGGGCTCGCTGGTCGATGCCGACAAGACGCGTTTCGACTTCGCCCACAACGCGCCGATGGCGCCGGCCCAAATCGCGCAGGTCGAGGCGCTCGTCAACGCCGAGATCCTCGCCAACGTCGCGACGCAGGCCCGCGTGATGCCGATCGACGAGGCCCAGAAATCGGGCGCCATGATGCTGTTCGGCGAGAAGTACGGCGACGAAGTGCGGGTGCTCGACATCGGTGGCAGCCGCGAGCTGTGCGGCGGCACCCACGTGCAGCGCACCGGCGACATCGGCCTGTTCAAGATCGTCGCCGAGAGCGGCGTGGCGGCCGGCGTGCGCCGCGTCGAGGCGATTAGCGGCGACAACGCGCTCGCCTATGTGCAGGCGATGGAAGCGACGCTGGCGCAGCTTGCCGGCAGCCTGCGTGCGGCGCCGGCCGAGGTGCCGGCGCGCGTCGGCCAGGTGCTGGATCAGGTGCGTGCGCTCGAACGTGAACTCGCGACGCTGAAGGGCCGGCATGCGTCGTCGC
>JBDSZM010000298.1:0-3159 GCA_039925165.1 Burkholderiaceae bacterium | reverse complement strand
GCGCCTGCGCGGCCTGGGCCTGGGCGGCGGCCTGCGCCTGAGCGGCCCGGGCCTGCGCTGCTTGCGCCTGCGCTTGCCCGGCCTGGGCACGCACCTCGGCCTGCTGCGCGCGCGCCGCCTGGGCCTGCACCTGTTGAGACTGAGCACGTGCCTGGGCCTGCTGCGCCCGCGCCGCCTGGGCCGCCTGGGCTTGCTGGGCTTGCTGCACCTGCTGAGCCTGTTGCGCTTGGTTCTGCGCCCGCGCGGCCTGCTGCGCCTCGCGTTCGCGCACGCGCTCTTGCTGCGACTGGCGGCGCGGCTCGGCATCGAGGCGGCGCTGCGGCACGCTCGGTGACTCGCTCTCGGCCCGCTGACGATCGATCGGCGACAGCGGCGCGCCTGCCTCGCGCTCGGCGCGCTGCCGGTCCAGCGGCGACAAGGAACCGCCGGACTCGCGTTCGGCGCGCTGTCGGTCGACCGGCGACAACCCCGCCTCGCGCCGCCCGTTGCCACGCTCGACCGGCGCCACCGCGGCCGGCGCTGGGGCGATCACGGTCGGCGCGGGCGCCGGCACCGGCTGCGCCGGCCGCTCGGCGCGCCGCTCGCCGCCGTCACGCCCGCGGCCAGCCTCCCGCCCTGGGTTGGCGCGCTGCTCACCACGTTCCTCGCCACGCCGCCCGCCGCGCTCCAGCGGCTGCGCGGCCGCGATGTTGGGCGCGCCCACCACCGGCGGGCGGATCACCCGCGGGTCGCCGCTGCGCAGGGTCGGCGCGGCCAGCGGGGCCACCGCCAGCGCGGCGAGACCGGCCAGCGGCGCCCTCGCGTCCGCCGAGCGGCGGTTGTCATGCCACTGACGCGCCGCCGGGCCGACCGGCAGGCGCGAGGTGACGACGCTGGCCGGCACCACCGTCACCGCCCCCGGATAGCGCCGGTTGCCGTAGTCGAAGCGACCGTCGCGCGGCCGGTTGACGGCCTCGTTGATCACGGTCAGATTGGTCACCTGGGTGACGTTGACCTCGCGCACGTAGCGCGTCGAGTGGCGGTACGACGGCACGTAGACCTCGCGCGGTGCGAGCGGGAACCAGCCGACCGCCGGGGCCGGACGACCGCCGACCGAGACCGACAGGTTCAGGCCGCTGCCACCGATCCACGCGACCAGGGCCGGCGCATACACCGGCCGCTCGACGCGGGTGCCCGGCGCCCAGCACCAGACGTTGCGCACATTGACCCAGCGCCCGTAGTGGAAGGGCGCGAAGCCCCACGGTGCATCGTCGACCCAGGTCCAACCCCAGGGCTGGACCCAGGCCCAGTGGCCGGTGGTATAGGGCGCCCAGTTGGCGGCCACGCCGCGTGGCACCCACAGCGCGCCGTACTCGGGGCTCTGGTCCCAGCGGCCATAGCGGTCGAGGTCCTCCACGCCGGTCATCTCGGGCGAGACATAACGCGCCGAGGCGCTGCGGTCGTCGCGCCGGTCGCGGTCGGCGGTCCAGCGGGCGAAGGCATCTCGCTCGAGCTCGAGCATGCGGAATTGCGCGCGGTTGTCGGCGCCCAACCAGAACTCGGCCCGCTGGCCCGGACGCAGCGTGAGGGCGCTGCCCTGCCCCTCGAACACGCCTTCGCCGCTGTCGACCGTCACCCAGCTGGTGTCGTCTTCGCGATCGAAGCGGTAGCTACCGGCGCGGCTGGCGCGGAAGCGCCCTTCGGCCGTGACGACCTCGAATTCATCGGCCGCCTGGCGGCTGCGCAGACGCGCTGCCGCGGTGCCGCTGTGCAACTGCAACGCGATGTGTTCGTCGTCCAGGCGCAGCACCTCGACCTCGCTGCCGCCGTCCAGGCGCAGCGTGGTCGATCCGATATTGACCTCGGCGCGCGAGTCGGCATCGGTCGCGAGCCGATCGCCGGTGGTCAGCGGCCGGTTGCGCTGGGCGTTGATCCACTCGCCCCCTTCGGGGCTCCACAGCCACACGTGGCCGCTCAGATCGGCGATGCGGCCGACGCGTGCCGGCGGGTCGAGCTGCGCCTGGGCCTGGCCGCGCGCATCGATGGGGCGCTGCTGGATCTGCGCGACGACCGGCACGCCGGCGGTGGCGCCGAGGATGGCGGCCACGACGACGTTCAAGGCGATCTGTCGGGGGGTAGTTCTGTTCATGATGTAGCCCTCGGGTTGTCTCGTCTTCGGTAACGTCTTTTCGACTCCCGACGCCGACGCAAGGTCCGTTCCGACCGCCCGCTTTACACCCCTGAAACACTCAATCGTCGCCGGCGTCCTGCAGGTCGGGGAAGAGCACGCTCGTATAGCCGAATTTGCCGAAATCGCGGACCCGAATCGGGTAAAGCTTGCCGATCAGGTGATCGCATTCGTGCTGCACCACGCGGGCGTGAAAGCCGTCGGCCTCGCGCTCGAGCGGCGTGCCGCGCACGTCGAACCCGCGGTAGAGGATGCGGGCATGGCGCGCCACCATGCCACGCAGGCCCGGCACCGACAGGCAGCCCTCCCAGCCGTCTTCCATCGTGTCGTCGAGCACCTCGATCGTCGGGTTCAGCAGCACCGTCCGCGGCACCGGCGGCGCCTGCGGATAGCGCTCGTTGCGCTCGAATCCGAAGATCACCAGCGCCAGGTCGACCCCGATCTGCGGCGCCGCCAGACCGGCCCCGTTGGCGGCGTGCAGGGTGTCGAACAGGTCGGCGACCAGGGCGTGCAGCGCCGGCGTATCGAAGCTTTGCACCTTTGCTGCGATGCGCAGCAGACGCGGGTCGCCCATCTTCAGGATCTCGCGCACCGTCATGGCCGTGCCTCCCCGCCGAGCGCGCGCACGACCTCCGGCGGTGCCTGCACCAATTCGATCAGCACGCCCTCGCCGGCGTACGGAAAGGCGTCGTTGGCGCGCGGGTGGATGAAGCAGATGTCGTGGCCCGCCGCGCCGGCACGGATGCCACCGGGCGCAAAGCGCAACCCCTGTGCGCCCAGCCACTGCACTGCCGCCGGCAGGTCGTCGATCCACAGGCCGACGTGGTTGAGCGGAGTGGCATGCACCGCCGGCTTGGTGTTCGGATCGATCGGCTGCATCAGGTCGACCTCGACCGCATGCGCACCCGCACCGAGCGTGCAGATGTCCTCGTCGACATTCTCTCGCTCGGAGCGGAAGCCGCCGGTCACCGGCAGGCCGAGCAGGTCGACCC
>JBDSZM010000297.1:0-2765 GCA_039925165.1 Burkholderiaceae bacterium | reverse complement strand
TCGCCGGCCGTTCGCGGCTGCGCCGATACGCGGCCCGGCACGAACGCGGGCTCTGGGTCGCCGCGGTCGTGCTGCTGGTGCTGTCGGTGCTTTGGCTGCGCGCGCCGGTCGGCGTGCGCACGCCGGCACTGACCATCGAGCAGATCGACGCCGCGATGCGCAAGTCGATCGACGAGAAGCCGCTGGCATCGCCCGCCGCCAAGGCGCACGCCGCCATCCTTCCGTCGGTGGTGCGCGTGATCGGCCTGATGACCGAAGGCGACGACGGCAAGGACGACCACGACACCGAGGACCGCGGCCCGGTCGAGCGCGGCGTCGGCAGCGGCGTGGTGATGATGGAAAACGGCACCATCCTGACCAATCTGCACGTCGTGAGCGGCGCCAAACGCATCCGCGTCACCTTCATGGACGGCAGCGAATCCGAGGCGACGGTCACGGGCACCCAGCCCGAGAACGACCTGGCGGTGCTGCGCGCCAAGAGCATTCCCGACGACCTGTTCCCTGCGACCATGCGCTCGACCGGCGACCTCCGGCCCGGCGACCAGGTGGTCGCGGTCGGATTCCCGTTCGGCATCGGGCCGTCGACCTCGGCCGGCGTCGTGTCGGGGTTGAAGCGATCGTTCCGCTCGCCCGATGGCCAGCAACTGATGACCAACCTGATCCAGTTCGACGCCGCCGCCAACCCCGGAAATTCCGGTGGCCCGCTGGTGACGATGGACGGCGAGGTCGTCGGCATCGTGACCGCCATCCTCAACCCGTCGCGCCAGCGCGTCTTCATCGGGATCGGCTTTGCCGTGCCGATCGAGAACGCCGCCTCCGCCGTCGGCATGCCGCCTTTCTGAACTGCCCGGACCCGCACCCATGGACCACCCCGCCACCGCCCCCAGCGACGCCTCCACCCTGATGGAGCGCGTGCTCTACGAAGTCAAGCGCGTCGTCGTCGGCCAGGACAAGTTTCTCGAGCGGGTGATGGTCGCCGTGCTGGCGCAGGGCCACCTGCTGGTCGAGGGCGTGCCCGGCCTGGCCAAGACGCTGACCGTCAAGACCCTCGCGCAGACCCTGCGCGGTACCTTCAAGCGGATCCAGTTCACGCCCGACCTGGTACCGGCCGACCTGGTCGGCACGCGCATCTACAGCCCCAAGACCGGCGAGTTCGCGACCTCGCTCGGCCCGGTCTTCACCCACCTGCTGCTGGCCGACGAGATCAACCGCGCGCCGGCCAAGGTGCAGAGCGCGCTGCTCGAGGTGATGCAGGAGCGCCAGGTCACGATTGCCGGCGAGACCCACAAGGTGCCCGAGCCCTTCCTCGTGATGGCGACCCAGAACCCGATCGAGACCGAAGGCACCTACCCGCTGCCCGAGGCACAGGTCGACCGCTTCATGATGAAGGTGCTGGTCGACTATCCGAGCGAGGAAGAGGAATTTGTGATCGCCCAGCGCGTGACCGGCCCGCCGGTCACGGTGTCGCCGGTCGCCAGCATGTCGCAACTGGCCGAACTGCAGCAGGAATGCCGCAAGGTCTATGTCGATCCGTCGCTCATCCAGTACGCCGTCAAGCTGGTCAGCGCAACCCGCCGGCCGGACCGTTTCGAGCTGCCCGACCTGGCCAAATACATCACCTTCGGCGCCAGCCCGCGCGCCACCATCGGCCTCATCGAGGGCGCACGCGCCCTCGCCTTCATGCGCGGACGCAGTTACGCATTGCCCGAGGACATGACCGGCCTGGTCGGTGACGTGCTGCGGCACCGGCTGGTGCTGTCGTACGAGGCGCTGGCCGACGGCCTGGATGCCGACCAGATCGTCCAGCGCGTGATGAAAAAGATCCCGGTGCCCGACAAGCCGCTGGCGACCCACGCGCCCTGATCCGCCCCGAACCGATGGCCATGCCCGCCCTGCCCGCCACCCCCGCGCCGCGCACGCCGGCCGTGACGCCCCCGGCGGCCGAGCTGTCGGCCGATGCGCTGCTCAAGCACCTCGAATGGACGGTGATGCGGCGCCTCGACGGGGTGCTGCAGGGCGACTACCGCACGCTGTTTCGCGGCGCCGGGCTCGACCTGGCCGACCTGCGCGAATACCAGCACCACGACGACGTGCGCCACATCGACTGGAACGTGACGGCGCGGCTGCAGCAGCCCTACGTGCGCCAGTTCACCGAGGACCGCGAGCTGTCGGCCTGGTTCCTGGTCGACCTGAGCGCGAGCGTCGATTTCGGCTCGCACCTGCAGACCAAGCGCGGCCTGGCGCGCAGCTTCGTCGCAATCCTGGCGCGCTTGCTCACGCGCCACGGCAACCGGGTCGGCGCGCTGCTCTATGGCAATGCGGTCGATACCGTGATCCCGGCGCGCGGCGGGCGCTTGCACGTGCTGCACCTGCTGCAGCGGATGGCGCAGCGCCCGGCCGAATCGGCCGCCGGCGCGACCGCGCTGCGCGACCTGCTGACGGCGGCGCAGCGCGTCGTCAAGCGGCGCGGCACCGTTTTCGTGATCTCCGACTTCATCAGCGCACCGGGCTGGGACGACGCTCTGGCGAGGCTCGCACAGCGCCACGAGGTCACGGCGGTGCGCCTGTACGACCCGCTCGAGATGGAGTTGCCCGACATCGGCCTGATGACGATGCGTGACGCCGAGACCGGCGAGCAGCTCGTCGTGGACACCCACGACCGCGGCTTTCGCCAGCGCTTCGCCGCCGCGGCGCAACGCCGCGAGTCGGCGCTGCGCGTGAGCCTCGCCAACGCCGGCGTCGACACCCTCGAGCTGGCAACCGAC
>JBDSZM010000296.1:0-5311 GCA_039925165.1 Burkholderiaceae bacterium | reverse complement strand
AGCCACGCCGCCAGCTTCGCCTTGCTCGCCTACGACAGCAGCTGGATCAAGTGCCATCACCCGGATGCCTTCCTGGCCGGGCTCTTGAACAGCCAGCCGATGGGCTTCTACGCGCCGGCGCAACTGGTGCGCGATGCGCGCGAGCACGGCGTCGAGGTGCGGCCGGTCGATGTCGGCGTGAGCCCTTGGGAGGCGGTGCTCGAAGAGGCCGTCGATGGCCAGGCGCTGCGGCCGGTGCGGCTCGGCCTGAACCGGGTCGGCGGGCTGCCCGAGGCCGCCGGCCAGCGCATCGTCGAAGCGCGCGGGCAGGGCGCCTTTGCCAATGCCGAAGACCTGGCGCGGCGGGCCGGCCTGAACGCGCACGACCTGCAAGCGCTGGCGCAGGCAAATGCGCTCGAAGGCCTGGCCGGGCACCGGTATCAGGCCGCGTGGGCAGTCGCCGGCATCGATACCCGGCCGCCCGAGCTGCTGCGCGATACGCGTGTCCACGAGAGCGCGGCGGTGTTGAGTGCACCGACCGAGGCGCAGGAGATGCTGGCCGACTACCGCGGCCTCGGCCTCACGTTGAAGCGCCATCCGCTGGCGCTGCTGCGTGAGCAGCTCAAGGCCTTCAAGGTCGAGCCGGCCGCCGTGCTGCGCGGCTATCCGGGCGGGCGCCTCGCGCGCGCCAGCGGCCTCGTCACCCATCGCCAACGCCCCGAGACCGCCAAGGGCACGGTCTTCGTCACGCTCGAGGACGAGACCGGCGCGGTCAACGTCATCGTCTGGCCGAGCGTGGCGGAGTCCCAGCGCAAGCCGCTGCTCGCGTCGCGCCTGCTTACGGTCTACGGCCAGTGGCAGCGCGAGGGCGACGTGATGCACCTGGTTGCCAACCGGCTGATCGACCACACCGAGCTGCTGCAGGGCCTGGCGACACGCAGCCGCGATTTCCGGTGAGGCGGGCGTCGCGCCAGCGTGACCCACCGCTAGAGTCGGGACCCATGCTCTATGTGCTTTCCCCCGCCAAGCGGCTCGACTACGAAACCCCGGCCGCGACGCCACGGATCACCACGCCGTCCTTCGTCGCGCGCTCGGCCGAGCTGATCGAGGTGTTGCGGCGCCAGTCGGTCGCCGAGGTCCAGGCGCTGATGCATCTGTCGCAGCCCTTGGCCGAGCTCAATGTCGAGCGCTACCGGCGCTGGCGGCCGCGTTTCACATCGCACAACAGCAAGCCGGCGCTGCTCGCGTTCGACGGTGACGTGTACGAAGGGCTGAAGGCACGCGAACTCGCCGACCCGGCGCTCGAGTGGGCGCAGGACCATCTCGCGATCCTGAGCGGCCTGTACGGCGTGCTGCGGCCACTCGACCGGATGCAGCCGTATCGGCTCGAGATGGGCACCGCGCTGCCGACATCGGCCGGCCGCAACCTCTACGACTACTGGGGCGACACCCTGGCCGAGTACCTGAACCGGCGTGCCGCGCGGCAGCCGGTGCCGGTGATCGTCAACCTCGCCTCGCAGGAATATTTCCGGGCCGTCGATCGCGCGGCGCTCAAGCCACGCGTGGTCGAGTGCGTGTTCGAGGAAGCGCGCAACGGCGGGCACCAGGTCATCGGCTTCTTCGCCAAGCGGGCGCGTGGACGGATGGCGCGCTACGCGATCGATCACCGCATCGAGCTGCCGGCCGACCTGCGCGGCTTCGACGCCGACGGCTACCGTCATGCGGCCAACGCGAGCACGCCGGACCGGCTGGTCTTCCGCCGCACCGCGCCGGACTGAGCTGCCGATGGACCGGCCGCCGCGCCACGTCCTGCCGGTCATCGCGATCTCGCAGTTCGCCGGCACGTCGCTGTGGTTCGCGATCAACGCGGTGCTGCCGGACCTGCAGCGCGAGATCGCCCTGCCGGCCTCGGCGGTCGGCTGGCTGACCGGCGCGGTGCAGCTCGGCTTCATCGCCGGCACCTTGCTGTTCGCGGTACTGGGGGTGGCCGACCGTCACTCGCCGACCCGCGTCTTTCTCGTCTGCTCGCTCGCCGGGGCGGCGCTGGCGGTGGCGACCACGCTCGTCCCGCCGACCCTGGCCGGCCTGCTGGTGTTGCGCCTGCTGACCGGCGCCTGCCTGGCGGGCATCTACCCGGTGGGCATGAAGATCGCCGCCAGCTGGTACGAACAAGGGCTGGGGTGGGCGCTCGGCGTGCTGGTCGGTGCGCTCGCGATCGGCACCGCTTTGCCATTCGGACTGCGGGCGATCGGCGCGGCCTGGCGGTGGCAGACCGTGATGCTGCTGGTGGCGGCCTGCGCCGCCGGCGGTGGCCTGTTGATGGCGCTGGCGGTGCGCGACGGGCCACACCTGGCGCGCGCGACGCGGTTGTCGCCGCGCGCACTCGGGGTGGTCTGGCGCGACGCCCGGGTCCGCGCGTCGGCGCTCGGCTACTTCGGCCACATGTGGGAGCTGTATGCCTTCTTCGTCCTGCTGCCGGCGATCGTCGCGCTGCGCTGGACCGGCGCGTCGGCCGATGCGGGGGTGTTCGCGGTGATCGCGGGCGGGGCCATCGGCTGCGTCGGCGGCGGGCTGCTGGTCGGGCGCCTCGGCGGCGCGCGGGTCGCCGCGTTGCAGCTCGGCTGCAGCGGCGCTTGCGGCCTGGCCGCCCCCTGGCTGCTCGACGCACCGCTGCCGGTCTTCGCGGGCTGGTTGCTGCTGTGGGGTATCACGGTGGTGGGCGATTCGCCGCAGTACAGCGCACTCACTGCCCGCAATGCGCCGCGCGACCAGGTGGGCAGCGTGCTCACGCTGGTCAACTGCATCGGCTTCACGCTCTCGATGCTGACGGTCGCGCTGTTCGCCGCCGCGGCGGCGCGCTGGCCGCTGGCGGCGGTGCTGCCGTGGCTGGCCGTCGGCCCGGCGCTAGGCCTGCTCGCGATGCGCCCGCTGCTGGGCCCGCTGGATGCGGCGTCTTTGGCAAAATCCGCTGCATGAACGAGCAGGTGATCACCCCCGAGCTGCGCCAGTGGATCATCGAGCAGGCCGGTGCCGGCCAGCCTTCCGAGACGGTGCTGCAGTCGATGCTCGACAGCGGCTGGACCGCCGACGTGGCGGAGGCGGCGCTGGAAGAGGTGCTGGGCCAGTTCCTGACCGAGCACGCGCAGAAGAACAACCTGCCGGTGCCGGTGATCGTGCCCGAGCCGCTGCAGGGCGCGGCCATGCCCACGTGCTGGGCCGGTGACCGCGCGGTCCAGGTGCTCGTCACGCTGCGCAGCCCGCGCGTGATCGTCTTCGGCGGGCTGCTGTCGGACGCCGAATGCGACGAACTGATCGGGCTCGCCGGCGAGCGCCTGGTGCGGTCCGAAACCGTGCAGACCGCCACCGGCGCGAGCGAGGTCAACGACTCGCGCACCAGCGAGGGCATGTTCTTCAACCGCGACGAGACGCCGCTGATCTCGCGCATCGAGGCGCGCATGGCCGCGCTGCTCGACTGGCCGGTCGAGAACGGCGAGGGCCTGCAGATCCTGCGCTACCGACCGGGCGCCGAGTACAAGCCGCACTACGACTATTTCGATCCCGAGCAGCCGGGCACGCCCACCATCCTCAAGCGCGGGGGCCAGCGGGTTGCGTCGCTGGTGTGCTACCTCAATACGCCCGCCAAGGGCGGGGCGACCGTCTTCCCCGACATTCACCTCGACGTCGCGCCGGTCCGGGGCAATGCGGTCTTCTTCAGCTACGACCGGCCGCATCCCATGACGCGCTCACTGCACGGTGGCGCACCGGTGCTCGAGGGCGAGAAATGGGTGGCGACCAAGTGGGTGCGCGAGCGGCGCTTCGACTGAAGGCTTGTGGGCGATCGTGCGAGGCCGGTGTCAACCGGCCGGCGACAGCTTGCGTTGTTTCCCCCGAGCAATCAGCTCTGCACTCGAAATCTCCTCGGAGACAACTTCCATGAACAAGATCCTCGCCGCCGTCATCGCCTCGACCTTCGTTGTCGGCGCCTACGCCCAGACCACCGCCACCCCCGCCAAGCCCGCCACCCCGGCGACCCCGGCGACCCCGGCGATGGCCGCCAAGCCGGCCACTCCCGCGATGGCCGCGACCCCGGCGACCCCGGCTGCGCCGATGGCCGCCGCCAAGGCCGACGACATGAAGAAGGACGCCGCTCCGATGGCCAAGAAGACCAAGAAGGTCGCCAAGAAGAAGACCGTCAAGGCCGTCAAGACCGCCGCCTGAATCCGGCGCTCACGCGCACGAAAAAAACCCGGCCTCGGCCGGGTTTTTTGATTCGGCGCCGCGGGCTCGAACTGCGGCAAGTGGGTCTCAGGCGCGCAGGCGGGACTCGGCGCCGCCGAACGGCCGCGAGTTCTCGATCTGGTGCCATTTGCGCTGGTCCCAGGTCTGCGGACCCTGCAGTGCCCAGCCTTCCATCAGCGCTCCCAGATCGGCGCGCGGCATGCGCACATAGGCGGCGGTGGCCGAGCGCAGAAACCACAGCCCGCGGCGCAGTTTCCAGGGCAGCGGCGCCTGGGCCTGGCGCGCCCAGTACACGCAGGCGCGCTCTTGCCAGAACGGCTGGCGCTCGAACAGCACGCGGCCCGCAAAGCCGGTGTCGGCAGGAAAGATGACGCAATCGTCCTCGAGCACCACCACCGCATGCACCAGGTCGCCGGGCGACGTGCCCTGGCCACGGTGCACCAGCACGACCCGGGCGATCTCGGCCGACCGGAGGCGATCGACCTCGAGGTCGTTGCGAAACACGACGATGTCTTGCTGTTGCCAGGCGGTCCGCCAGTTGCCTTTCATGCTCAACCTCCTTGGAGAGTCGACACGTTAGGGCCTGCCACCCTGAGCACCTCAGAAAACTTCGCATCCAACTGCAAGAACCGCAACCGCTGCTTACCTGCGCCTCGCACGCGCCTGCTCGCGCAGCATGAAGAGATACAGGCTCTCGACCTTGCTCCGTGCCCAGGGCGTGCGACGCAGGAACGAGAGGCTCGACGCGATGCTCGGGTCGAGCGCGAAGCAGCGGATTGGCACCTGCAGCGCCAGTTCGGGCCAGCCGTAGTGCGCGACCAGGCGTTCGAGCACCACCGCCAGCGTCACTCCGTGCAGCGGGTCGCGCGGCGCGGGCACGACGGGCGCCGCGCGCGCCGGGTCCGGCCGCTCCGGCTCGCTCAATACACCACCACCGAGCGGATCGACTCGCCGCGCGCCATCAGCTCGAAGCCCTGGTTGATGTCCTCGAGCGCGAGCTTGTGCGTGATGAGCTCGTCGATGCGCAGGCGTCCGTCCATGTACCAGTCGACGATTTTCGGCACGTCGGTGCGGCCGCGTGCACCGCCGAAGG
>JBDSZM010000295.1:0-7762 GCA_039925165.1 Burkholderiaceae bacterium | reverse complement strand
TCGGCTCGTCGATCTTCTCGGCCTCGTTCGCGCTGCTCGGCGGCCAGGAGATCATCGAGACTTGGGTGCTGTCGCTCGGCCTGACCACCATCCAGTTCATGCTGCTGTCGCAGGCGATCATCTTCATCCTCGGCTGGCCGCTCGAATGGACCGAGATCATCGTGATCTTCATGCCGATCTTCATCCCGCTGCTCGCCAAGTTCGGGGTCGACCCGCTGTTCTTCGGACTGCTGGTGGCGCTGAACCTGCAGACCGCGTTCCTCAGCCCGCCGGTGGCGATGGCGGCGTTCTACCTCAAGGGCGTGAGCCCACCGCACGTGACGCTGAACCAGATCTTCGGCGGCATGCTGCCGTTCATGGGCATCCAGGTGCTGGCGATCTTCCTGCTGTACCAGTTCCCGGCGATCGGCATGTGGCTGCCGAACGTGCTCTACAAGTGACCGGGCCGCGCTGAGCGCCGTGTCGGCCGCGGCGCTGCGCCGGCGGGCTGCCGCGTATCCGCGTGCGGCGCAGCCTGTCGCAAGCGCGCTGCGGCTGGTCGACTCACGCTCGCCGCGCCACGGCGGCGTGCCTACATTGCTCGCATCACAGCGCGAGTCACCGGCCCCATGCACCCCGAAAACCCATCCGTAGAACGTTCGCTTTCGCGCTGGCAACGTCTGTCCGCGAGCGTCGCTCGCGCCTTTCACACGTATGCGAACTGGCTCGTCGGCATCACGTGGAAGCGCTTCTTTCTGCTCGCGTTCCTGTTGATGATGGCGTCGGCCCTGATTCAGTCGCTGCCTCCGTTCAGCTGGACGGTGACCGAGACGATCCACGAGGGCGACGACGCGGTCAGTGCGCCGGAGCGCCCGGCCCCGCCCTCCCCGCCCGGGCGCTCCGGACGGTCCGGCGCGCCGAAATCGGACGGGGTCGACATATCGATCGACGACACGGGCATCCGGATCCGCTCACGCGCCAAGGAGGCGGCAGCGGGCGCTTCGGCGGCGGCCTCATCGGCATCCGCGGCGGCGAGCGCCGCGTCCGACATCGATATCCGCCTGCCTCCCGGCCTCGGCCGTGAAGCGCGCCAGGAGATCCTGCAGGCGATCGAGGAAGCCAAGCAGGCCGCCGTCGAGGCCCAGGCCGACGCGGTCGAGACGGCCCGCGAAGCGCAGGTCGAAGCGCAGCGCGAACTGCGGCGCGACCGGCGCGGCAAGGTGCGCACCCGCGAAGTCCACTGGGGCGGTTTCCTGACCCAGCTGGCGCTGCTCTGGATCGTCGGCTCGATCATCCTCAAGGCGACCTACAAGGGGCGCGTGCAGGCCGAGGTGAAGGCCGCGCAGGCGACCGAGACCGCCGAGTCCGAGTCGCTCAAGCGCCAGGTCGTCGAGGCACGCATGGCCGCGATGCAAGCGCAGGTCGAACCGCACTTTCTCTTCAACACGCTGGCCAGCATCGACCACCTGATCGAGACCGACCCGCCCCGCGCCAGCACGATGCAGAAGAACCTGATCGCGCTGCTGCGGGCGTCGATGCCGACGATGCGCGAAAACCATCCGAGCGCACACAACCTGGGGCGCGAGATGGCGGTGATCCGGCCCTACCTCGAGATCCTCAAGGTGCGAATGGAAGACCGGCTGCAGACCGAGGTGCAGGTGCCCGAGGGCCTGCTGTCGGCCGACTTCCCGTCGATGATGATTCAGTCGCTGGTCGAGAACGCGATCAAGCACGGCCTGGAGCCCAAGCCCGAAGGCGGGCTGCTGACGGTGCGGGCCGAGATCGTGCACGGCAAGCTTTCGGTGACGGTGGCCGATACCGGGCTGGGCTTCGGCAAGGCCGCGACCGCCGGCACCGGCATCGGTCTGGCCAATATCCGCGAGCGGCTGCAGCTGCTGTACGGCAAGCGGGCCTCGATGACGGTGGCCGAGAACACGCCCAGCGGCACCATCGTGACACTGACGGTGCCCTACCAGGCGCAGCCGCGCGAAGGAGACATCGCATGAGCCGCGCCCTGCGCATCCTGTTCGGCTTCACCGTGACGCTGCTGCTGCTCGGCGCGCTGGCCGTGGCTGCGGTGATCGCCTACGCGCACACCGCAGGCTCATTCGATCCGATCGTGCTGCGAATTGACGGCGAGGCGTTCGAGCTCGGCGGCTTGTCCACCGGCACCGTGATCGCCGGGGTGATCGCACTCGGCGTGGCGTTGCTGCTCGCGCTCGCGGTCGCCCTGCTGGCGGTGCCGCTGGCAGTGCTGCTGCCGCTGCTGGCGCTGGCGCTGCCGGTCGGACTGGCGCTGTTGCTCGCGACCGGGACCGTTGCCCTCGTGCTGTCGCCGCTGCTGTTCGTCGTCTGGCTGCTGTGGCGGCTGGTTCGCGGCGCGCCCCGCGAACGCGGGCCGGCTACGATGACGCGATGAGCCTGGACGCCCCCGCACGCGCGCTGATCGCCGACGACGAACGTCTGATGCGCGAGCAATTGCGTGCCCGGCTGGCCGAAGTCTGGCCGGCGCTGGAGATCGTCGCCGAGGCGCGCAACGGGCTCGAGGCGGTGCAGATGACCGAGTCGCTGCACCCCGAGATCGTTTTCCTGGACATCCGCATGCCCGGCCTGACCGGCATCGACGCGGCGCGCCAGATCGCGCAGCTACCCACCCACGAGGAAGCGAGTGACGGCTGGCCGGGCTGCGAGGTCGTCTTCATCACCGCGTACGACCAGTACGCGGTCGAGGCCTTCGAGCAGGGCGTGGTCGACTATGTGCTGAAGCCGGCGGAACGCGATCGGCTGGGCGTGACGGTGGAGCGTGTGCGCAAGCGCCTGGCACTGCGCCGGAGCAACGCCCAGGGCACCGCCGAGGCCGCCGACGACGATGCGCGGGCCGACGGCGGGCCGACGGCGTCGATGCAGCAGCTGCTGCACAAGCTCTCGGCACAACTCAACCCGGCCGGCACGCCGGCCGCGCTGCGCTGGATCCAGGCCACGGTCGGCCAGAGCATCCAGATGATCCCGGTCGAGGACGTGCTGTTCTTCATCTCGGACGAAAAGTACACGCGGGTCCAGACCGCCACGCTCGAGGCGCTGATCCGCAAGCCGATCAAGGAACTGGTCGACGAACTCGATCCCGACCTGTTCTGGCAGATCCACCGCTCGACGCTGGTCAACACCCGCTGCATCGCTGGCGTGAGCCGCGACCTGCGCGGGCGTCAGCTGGTGGCGGTCAAGGGCCACCCCGAAAAGCTCGAGGTGAGCCGCAGCTTCACCGGACTTTTCAAGGGGATGTAGCGGGGCTGACCCAGCGCGTCGCCAAGCCGGCGCGTTGGGACGTCATCCGGCGCGCCGGTTCAGAGGAACAGGCGCAGTTGCAGTTCCATGCGACGCGGCTGGGGCACCGCGCCATACAGCGAGCCGGCGTCGCCGCTGTAGCCCTGCCACTGCAACGCCACCTCGGCCTTGTTCCAGTGGTAGCGCGCCTCGATCCACTGCTCGCGGCTGCGCGTTTCCTGGTCGCGACGGACGTAGGCGTTCAGATCCAGATTCTTCAGGCCCAGGTCGCGCCAGGCCGCATAGACGAACAGCGCGCGACGCGTCGGCAAGTCCTGCAAGGTCTGAGCCGCCTGCAGCAGGCGCAACGCATTGCCGGGCGCGGCCGTGCGGTAGGCGTCCCAGTGGCTGCGGCTGGGGGCGGCGCTGTTGTATTCGACCTCGCCGGTCAGCGAGAGGTTGAAGCGGGTCGTGTAGGTCAGGCCGAGCGCCGCGCGACGCTGCATCTTTTCCGGATCGGAGGCCAAGCCCAGCGACTGCGCGACCAACGAGCGCGACTTGCCGGCCGACACTTCGGCGTAGGCGACCGTTGCGTTGCCGATCAGGCCGGACAGGTTGAACGCCGTCTGCACGGGCAGGCCCTGGCCGCCATGAAACAAAATCTGGGGCTGGAAGTTCTCGCTGAACTTGTGGCTCGCCGCAATCAACCAGCGGTGGCTGAAGTTGGTCGCACCTTCGTTGAGCGAAAAGGTGCCGGAACTCGGTCCGCGGTTGCCCAGCTTGGGCGAGTAGGCCGCGGCGACCGAGGTCGCGTTCCACAACTTCTGCGCCTGGACGACGATGGTGCCTTGGCGGTTTTCGCGCAGGTTTGCCGGATCGGGCGAGGTGATCGAGCGCAACGCACCGACCTTGAAAAAATCGCTCGGGTTGTAGCCGTAGGCCGATCCGTAGCGCAGGTTGACGCGCCCGAAATCGACGATGTCGGTCGGGCTGGCGTGCCAGCTCAGATAGGCCTCGCGCAAGGTATTGACGCTGTAGTCGAGCACGTCCTGGTTGTGCCGCGCGACATCGAGACGGTCAGAGAAGACGGCGCGCCAGCCGGGTGCCAGCGTCGCATCGAAACGCGCGTCGAGCGAAATGCGCGCCCCGTTGACGTGATCCGCCGCGCCGATCAGCGTGCCGCGCGACGCCGCGGCCTCGGTGAAGAAGCGCCAGCGCTGCGCCGCCTGCGGCGCCACCACGGGCTCGTCGGCCAGCGACAGCGCGTCAGCGTCGCCCGGTGCGGCAGGCACGGTCTGAGACAGGGCCGGCAGGGCGGCGGCGGTGAGTGCACCGAGGCACAGGGTGGCGGTCAGATTGCGCAAGATCACTCCGGTTTGAAGCGCGGCAGGTAGTCACGCTGCAGCCACGCATCGGGCACATCGCGCCAGGCGTAATCGCTGTAGCGCATGACAGTGACCCAGTTCGGGTCCAAGCCATCGATGATCACGACTTCCGTCGGACGCGATACCCCGAGTTGCGGCGCAAATTTGCGGTAGTAAGCCGTTTTGAGCAGGCGCCCGCTCTCGGCATAGAAGAGCGCCTTCACCGGCCGGGCGGTCCCGGTCTCGATCCACATCTCGATGTGGTTGTAGGTCACATCGGGCGATCGCTCGCTCAATTTGAGCTTGTGCGTCTTGCGATTAACCCGCTCGCCATCGGCGATCTCCTCATCGGCGATCAGCTCGGCTTGGTAGTCCTTGGCCAGGTTGACCGTCACCACGTCGCCGTTCGCCGCCTGGCCCAACAAGCGCTGCTGCGGCGACAGGCGGATGCTGGCCTTGCTGGCCGGGTCGAAGAACCAAAGATCGTTGCCGTTTTTCAGCAGCAGCTTGTTGGCGTCGCGGGCCGGGCTCACGAAACGAATCAGACTACGGTACTGACCGCTGGCCGGATCAGATTTCGAGACCACTTCGAGCGTATTTGCGTCAGTCTGATGTCGGTTTCGGAACTCGGTGAGCGAGACCGTCACTGAGAAGGGTCTGGGCGGGTTGCGCACTGCGTCGCTCGCGGCGAGCAGGGCCTGCGGGTCGGGCGAGGCAGCGTGCAATGTCAATGGCACGGCAAACCAGGCGGCGACGGCCAGAGTGCCGGTAAGCAAAGTTTTCAAGAAGGTCATGGAACAAAATTCAAAGAAGGTGCAAGGCGTGCGCGATATTTAGCCACGAAGCGCGGTCCGCATGATGGGGCAAATGCGCGGACGAACGATCGGGCCAAATGCCGAGCGGATCGAATAATAGGGCGCTTGCGACCCGCGGCCTGAAGGCGGCGAAAGCCACCCCCTCGATCGCGATGCCTCTCATTTCGTCATGAAGGCTTGGCGGCTTCGATAGCCAGCGTCGCACGCTGTGCAGCCTCTTCGCGCAGCGCCTTCAGTCGCGCCCTCGGATCTTCCTTCTGCCGAAGCTCGTCGAGCTTCATCTCCTTGATGAACCGGCTCGGCACCCCAACCACCGTATCGCGGCCGCGCTTGCGCCGGCGCAGCGTGCTGACCGCAAGGGTCGAACGGGCGCGGGTGATGCCCACGTACATGAGCCGGCGCTCCTCTTCGAGCCGCTCGACCGTCATCGCCTCCTCGCCGCCGCTGCTCACGAAAGGCAGCAGGCCTTCGTTGACACCCGTGAGCACCACGTGCGGCCACTCCAGCCCCTTAGCCGCGTGCAGGGTCGACAGGGTGACCACGTCCTGCTCATCGCCGCGCTCGGCCAGGCTGATGATGACCGAGATGCTCTGCGCCACGTCGAGCACGCTCTTGCGTTCGGTCTGTGGGCTGATGCCGCCGTCGTTCTCGAGTTCGCCGCCACAGCGGCGCGCCATCCAGTCGACGAAGTCGAGCACGTTCGACCAGCGCGCGGCGGCGAGCTTCTCGCTGTCTTCGCCGTCGCGCAGGTGCTGCTCGTAGCCGATGTCCTTCAACCAGCCCAGCAGCAAGGCTTTGGCGTCCTCCGCGCCGGTGGTCTGGCGGGCGCGGTATTCGAGGTCGGCAACGTAGCGCCCGAACTCCTGCAGCGAACCGAGCGCCCGGGCCGACAGCACGCTCGCCAGGCTCTGCGCGAAGAGCGCTTCAAACAGGCTAGCCTTCCAGCGCGCCGCAAACTCGGCCAGAGTGATCAGCGTCTGGTGCCCGACGCCCCGCTTGGGCGTCGCCACCGCGCGCAGGAAGGCCGGGTCGTCGTCGTTGTTGACGATCAGGCGCAGCCAGGCGCAAAGGTCCTTGATCTCGGCGCGGTCGAAGAAGCTCTGCCCGCCCGAGACCTTGTACGGAATCGTGGCCTTGCGCAGTGCTTTCTCGAACGCGCGGGCCTGGTGGTTGGCGCGGTACAGGACGGCGAAGTCCTTGAACCGAACCGCCTCGGCCGGGCGCCCGGCCACCCCGACCGCACCACCGCTGGACCGCAAGACCTGGATGCGCGAGACCACCCGCTCGGCCTCGTGCTCGTCGGTATCGCACTCGAGCAGCGCCACCGGATCGCCGTCGCCAAAGGCGCTCCAGAGCTTCTTCTCGAACAGCTTCGGGTTGTGGCCGATCACGTTGTTCGCGGCGCGCAGGATGCTGCCGGTGGACCGGTAGTTCTGCTCCAGCGGGATGACCTTCAGCCCCGCGAATTCCTGCGGCAGCCGTCGCAGGTTGTCGATCGTCGCGCCACGCCAGCCGTAGATGCTCTGGTCGTCATCACCGACCGCGGTGAACATGCCGCGCCGACGGTCGTCGGGGTGGTCGACGAGCGACTTCAGCAGCTCGTACTGGATCGCGTTGGTGTCCTGGTACTCGTCGACGAGGACGTAGCGCAAGCTGTCCTGCCAGGTGGCGCGGACCTCCGGGTCCGACTGCAGCAACCGGTTCGGCAACGCGATCAGGTCGTCGAAATCGACTGCCTGATACGCGGCCAGGCGCTCCTCGTAGCGCTGCATCACGCGGGCCGCGACGCGCTCGTCGTCGTCGACCGCCACGGCCTCGGCCTGCGTGCTGTTCAGCCCCTGGTTCTTCCACAGGCTGATCGCCCACTGCCAGCGCCGCGCCAGCGCGTTGTCGCTGCTGCCGCCAGCCTCTTTCAACAGGCCGAGCACGTCGTCGCTGTCGAAGATGCTGAAGTTGGGCTTGAGCCCGACCCGCTCGCCCACGCTGCGCAGCATGCGCACACCCAGCGAGTGGAAGGTGCTGATCACCAGGTGCTTGGCCGCACGCGGTCCGACCAGCGCCTTGGCGCGCTCGCGCATCTCCTGCGCCGCCTTGTTGGTGAAGGTGATGGCGGCGATCTGGCCCGGCGCGTAGCCGGCCTGCAGCAGGCGCGCGATCTTGTGCACGATCACCCGCGTCTTGCCCGAGCCCGCGCCGGCCAGCACCAGGCAGGGGCCTTGCAGGTGATGCACGGCGGCCATCTGGGCAGAGTTGAGCGAGGCGGGCGGTTCGGCCATGGCGGGTGGTGGCGGGGGCCGCGGATGATAGCCAGCGAACCATCGCACTGACCCCTGCTCGAGTCAC
>JBDSZM010000294.1:0-6496 GCA_039925165.1 Burkholderiaceae bacterium | reverse complement strand
CGTCTTCTGGAACACCTCGAGCACCTTGATCCGCGGCAAGGTGGCCTTGAGTCCGCTCAGCTTCAGTTCATCGGCGTGGGTCATGGCGTGCGCAGCAGGGCGATGGCGGTGGCGCGGGCTCGGGCCGCAGGACCCGGCCGCTAGAATCGATTCATCATATCGAGGTTGGCGCCGCGCCCTGCGGCGTCTTGCACCATGCGTCTGCCGTCCCGTTCCCGTGTCCTCCTGCCGGTCGTGCTGGCCGCTCTCGCGGGGTGTCAGTCGCTCCAGTCGAGCGACAGTTTTCTCGGCGTCATCACGCCGTACCGGATCGAGGTGGTGCAGGGCAACGTGGTGACGCGCGAACAGGCGGCGGCGATCCAGCCCGGCATGTCGCGCGCCCAGGTGCGCGACATCCTCGGCTCGCCGCTCCTGACCGACGTGTTCCACGCCGACCGCTGGGACTATGTGTTCACGATCCGGCGCCAGGGCGCGCAACCGCAGCAGCGGCGCGTCGTCGCGCGCTTCGACGGCGAGAAGCTGAAGAGCCTCGACGCTGGCGGCGAGCTGCCCGCCGAGCGCGAGTTCGTCGAGTCGATCGACACTTTCAAGACCTCGCGCAACGCGCCTGCGCTGGCCCTGACCGAAGCGCAGATGCAGGCGCTGCCGGTGCCCGTGCCCAGCGCCGCCGCCGTCTCGACGGCCGAGCCGAGCGCCGCCCCGCGCAGCTATCCACCCCTCGAGCCGCGTCCATGACGCCGATGCCGGGACGGCTGCGCATCGCGGTGGCCGGCGCCGGTGGCCGCATGGGCCGCATGCTGATCGAGGCGGTCGCGGCGAGCGACGACCTGGTTCTTGCGGGCGCGCTCGATGTCGTCGACAGTCCGGCGATCGGCCAGGATGCGGGCGCGTTCCTCGGTCGCGCACTCGACGTTGCGATCACCCACGACCTGTCTGTCGGCCTGGCCCACGCCCAGGTGCTGATCGATTTCACTCGGCCCGAAGGCACGCTGGCGCACCTCGAGGTCTGTCGCGCGCGTGGCGTCAAGGCGGTGATCGGCACCACCGGCTTCTCGGCGGCGCAGAAGGCGCAGATCGGGGCGCACGCCGAACACATCGCGATCGTGCTGGCGCCCAACATGAGCGTCGGCGTTAACGTCGTGCTGCGCCTGCTCGATCAGGCCGCCCGCGCGCTCGACCAGGGCTACGACATCGAGGTCATCGAGGCGCACCACCGCCACAAGGTCGACGCCCCGAGCGGCACCGCGCTCGAGATGGGCCGCGTGCTGGCAGGCGCTCTCGGGCGCGATCTCGACCAGTGCGCGGTGTATGCGCGCGAGGGCGTGACCGGCGAGCGCGATCCTTCGACCATTGGTTTCTCTAGCATTCGCGGTGGCGACATCGTGGGCGACCACACCGTGCTCTTCGCCGGCAGCGGCGAGCGCATCGAGATCACGCACCGCTCGAGCAGCCGCGCCAACTACGCGCAGGGCAGCCTGCGCGCGGCGCGCTTCCTGGCGCAGCAGCCGCACGGCCTGTTCGGCATGCCGCAGGTGCTCGGGCTCGGCTGACGCCGGCGGCGGCGATGGGCAGCTTCGCAAATTTCTGGTCCCAGGGCGATGCCATCACGCGCAGCGTGGCCCTGCTGCTGCTCGCCATGTCGGTCGCTGCCTGGGTGACGATCTTCTGGAAGGGCTGGCTGCTGCGCCGCGTGCGCATCGACCTGCGGCGCGCGGTGCCGGCCTTCTGGTCGGCCGCCACGCTCGACGACGGACGCAAGCAGCTGGTTGCCTTCGACCGCGAGGCGGTGCTGCAGCCGCTGCTGGCGGCGGCGGTCGCCAGCCCGCCCGGCGGTACGCTGCAGGCGCGCGGACACGTCGATTCGCAGCTGACGCGGCGCCTGCGCGATGCGCTGCACGGCGTGCTGGCGCACCTGCAGTGGGGCCAGGTCCTGCTGGCATCGATCGGCAGCACCGCGCCCTTCATCGGCCTGTTCGGCACCGTCTGGGGCATCTACCACGCGCTGGTCGGCATCTCCGCCGCCGGCTCGATCAGCATCGAGAAGGTCTCCTGCCCGGTCGGCGAAGCGCTGGTGATGACCGCCGCCGGACTGGCGGTCGCGATCCCTGCGGTGCTCGCGTACAACGTCTACGGCAAGCTGGTGGGCAGTTGCGAAGCCGACCTCGAAGGCTTTGCCCACGACCTGCGCGAGATGGTGGTCGACGGCGACGGCGACGGCACCGGCAGCGCGCTCGCGGCCAGCGCCGGCGACGCGGCCTGAACCGCCATGGCGTTCGGCCGCCTCGAGCGCACCGGCCGTTCGCTGCCGATGAGCGACATCAACATGACGCCACTGATCGACGTCATGCTCGTGCTGCTGGTCATCTTCATGATCACCGCGCCGCTGATGTCGTCGAGCCTGAAGCTCGACCTGCCGCGCAGCGATGCCGCACGTCCCGGCGAGACACCGCTGTTCGTGAGCGTGGCGATCGACGCGCAGGGCCGGCTCTATTACGGCGACGAGCCGATCGAGGCGCAGCCGCTGAATGCCAGGCTGGTCGAGGCGGCCCGGCGCAATCCGCAGACCGAAGTGCAACTGCGCGCCGACAAGGCGGTGCCGTACGGCCGCGTCGCCGAGCTGATCGGCAGCGTCCAGAAGGCCGGCCTGGTGCGGATCGGCTTCGTGACCGACCCCGGACAGACCCCGCCCTGAGCACCTCGGCATGGCCAAGCCGGTGCCCCGCCTCACGCCCGAGCAGACCGCGCGCGTCGTCGAGACCGCCTGGAACGACCGGCCGCCGTTTCATCAGGTGCTGTTGCGCCATGGCCTGGGCAGCGGCGAACTGATGCGCCTGATGCGCCGCGAGCTGACGCCGAGCGCGTACAAGCTCTGGAGCCAGCGCGCCCGCTGACGGCGCCGCGCCGGCGCGACGGTTCGGGCACGGAATAACCGATCCCCGGCGGCGTATACAGTGCCGCCGATCGCCCGGCGCATCGGCCGGCGACGCGACCCCAACCCACCTCTGGAGTAGACCCATGATTCATCGTCACGCCCGTTGGTCAGTGATCGCCGGCGCCGCCGTCGTACTGGCCGCCTGTTCCACCATGGGCGGCGGCCCTGGCAGCGGCATGAGCTTCTTCGTCACCAGCGTCGGCTCGGGCAAGGGCGCCGAACTCGGCGGATTGGCCGGCGCCGACCGGCATTGCCAGAGCCTCGCCGCCGCCGCAAGTGCCGGCAACAAGACCTGGCGCGCCTATCTGAGCGCCGACGCTGCGGGCGGCGCCAGCGTCGTGCATGCCCGTGACCGCATCGGCCGCGGGCCGTGGGTCAATGCCAAGGGCGAGGTGATCGCCGACGACCTGGGGCAGCTGCACGGCAGCAACAAGCTGACCAAACAGACCGCAGTGACCGAGAAGGGCGCGGTCATCAACGGCCGCGGCGACACGCCGAACATCCACGACATACTGACCGGCTCGACGCCCGACGGCCGGCTGCCCACCGGCGACAAGAACATGACGTGTTCGAACTGGACTTCCAGCGGCGACGGCATGACGGTGGTCGGCCACCACGACCGCACCGGCCTCGACGAATCGGCGCCTGCCAAGTCGTGGAATTCGTCCCATCCGACCCGCGGCTGCAGTCAGGACTCGCTCAAGGCCACCGGCGGCGGCGGGCTCTTCTACTGTTTCGCCGCCAACTGATCGCCACGCCGGCCCGGGCGGGCTCGTAGGAATCGACGCTTGTCATCGACGGGCGTTTTTCCGACGCCGGGTTGCGGTGTTGGAACTGGCTCGCGCCGAAGCCGACACCGTAAATTCGCTGTCTAAGCGCTCTGAAAAGCGTATGTGCCCTCTGCGGCTTGCGGAAGGCTGGATCAACCACCGAGGATTCAAACAATGAACCATTCCCTGTACCTCTCCGTCGTCGTCGTCGCTGCTGGCTTGGTCGCGTGCGACAAACCGGCCGTGGTCGCCGTGCCCTCGCCATCGCCTTCGACCGTCGTGGTGCCGTCCCCGGCGCCCGGCCCGGCCGGACCTACAGGAGCCACGGGCTCCACGGGCTCCACCGGCGCGATGGGCGCGACCGGCCGCCCGGGCGACACTGCTGTGATCGTGGTGCCGCCGGCGCCCGCCGCCTCGAACTGATCGACGCCACCGACACGCGGGGGCGACGCGCGCCTGCGTGGGTGCCGCATACCCTCAATGAGCAGCCCATGAGCCAACCGCAGCACACCGCGCACGAAGCGACCCTCTGGGACCTGATCAAGGACATCAAGTTTGCGATGTTCACGACCCGCAATGGCGAGGGCCGGTTGCAGGCGCGCCCGATGACGACGCAGAACGCCAAGCTCGATGAAGACAACGCGCTGTGGTTCTTCATGTCGCGCAGCAGCGAGCCGGCAATGGATCTGCTGGCTGCACCGGACGTCGGCGTGATCTATGCCGATCCGGGCAAGGACAGCTGGGTCTCGGTGTCGGGGCAGGCCGCGGTCGTCGAGGACGCGGCCAAGAAAAAGAAGCTCTGGAACGTGATGACGCAGGCATGGTTCCCGAAGGGGGTCGATGACCCCGACCTGGCGCTGGTCTGCGTGCGCATCGTTTCGGCCAGCTACTGGAACGTCAAAGAGAACCAGGTCGTACAGCTGCTCAAGATGGCGGCCGCGGTCATCACGGGCAAGCCGCCCGAAATGGGCGAGCACGCCGACGTCAAGATGTGAGCGCGGCGAGTGACGACGGCCCTCGGGCCGCCTCGTCTCTCAGGCCGTTCGAGCCACGCTCGGTTTCCAGCCGGCGGCCACGAATTTGTAGATCATTCGCGAGGCATCCGGCCCGCGGGCGTCGGTATGTTCGGCGTCCTTTCGGCCGCCGCTCCAAGCGTGCCCGAGTCCCAGCACCTCGCAGCGGGTGACTGCCACCACCGCCACCGCCGCCCCCTTTCCTGCACGCACGTATTCGGTCACTATCACGGGGTAACGCTGTCCGCGTTGCACCGTCTTCGATGGCCGTGCGATCGCTCCCACGCTCGCCGCCCACAAGTCTGCCGTGGTCTGTGCGTTGGCGACGGACACCACCTTGTCGTCGCTGCCCTGCACGATCAGCAACGCCGGCAGTCCGGGCAACCCGAGCGCGGGCGCGACGCGTCGGCCGCGCATCGCGGAGAGCGCGCTGGCGCTGGATTCGGCCGCTCCCGGCGCGACACCCGAGTGCATGCAGACCGCGCTGAAGCGGGCCGGGTAGCGGGTCGCGATCAGGCCCGCCAGGCTGGCCCCGGCCGACAGCCCGGCCAGCGCGATCCGCGTCGGGTCGGCGGGGTACAGGCGCAGCACCTGGTCGATGGCGAGCATCACGCTCGCGGCCTCGGCCTGGGCGCGCCCCGATCGGGCCTCGAACCAGTTCCAGCAACCTTGCGGGTTGGCCAGCCGGTCCTGCTCGGGGTACAGCACCAGGAAGCGATGGCGCAACGCCAGCGCGTTCATGCGCGTTGCCGCGGCAAAGCTGTCCGCATCCTGGCCGCAGCCGTGCAGCATCACGAGCAACGGCAGCTGTTCGCGCGAGGCGACCCCGGGCGGGCGGTAGAGGCGGTAGCGGCGCGACAGCCCAGCGCCGACCGCATGGCCGAGCGCCCAGTCACCCGGCTCGGCAGGCGCGCTGCGGCGACGCACCGCAGGGGTTTGCATGGCGCGCGACCACCTTTTCGCCGTGCGCGCCTGGGATGCCATCAAAGCGGTCCAGGTGCGTGGCAGGCCCGTAGCCCAGCGAACTGGTTTGACTCGCGCGACCATCAGGCGTGGCCTAGCGCGTGATCCGTGACGTCAGCGACCCGCAGCAGACGCGTCACTCGACGTGAGCGAGATGGTCGGAACTCGTCTGCGGGTACGGATCACGCACCGGGCTCGGCAGGCCGGTCGACGGCGTCGGATCGGTCACCGGCGGCGGCCCTTCCGGGGTCGGTTCCGGCGGCGGTGCCGGCGACGGCGGATCGCCCTCAGGCAAATGCAACTCGTAAGGTGTCATGGGTGGAGTTTGCCTACCGCGGCCATCCGGTGTCTGTCGGCCGGCGATGAAAGCGGCGTAGGAAGGACCGCAGGCGGCCGCTCTGCCGACCTTCAGTCGACCGCTTCCGCACCACTCAGCAGCGCCGCGAACCGGTCGAGCCCGATGTTGCCGCCCGACAGCGTGACGCCGACCCGCTGTCTGGCGAAACGCTCGCGGTTCGCCATCAGCGCGGCCAGGGCGCAGGCGCCCGACGGCTCCAGCACGATCTTCATGCGCTCGAAGGCAAAGCGCATCGCCTCGACCACCTCGCGGTCGGTGGCGGTGAGGACGTGGTCGACCAGCGCCTGGATGACCTCGAACGGCTGGCGCCCGACCGCCTGGGTCTGCTGGCCGTCGCAGATGGTGCGCGGCACGTCGATGCTGACGATGCGCCCGGCGCGCAGCGACTGCTGCATGTCGTTGCCTCGCGCCGGCTCGGCGCCGTAGATCCGGATGCCTGGCAGCCGGTGGCGTGCCGCCA
>JBDSZM010000293.1:0-9538 GCA_039925165.1 Burkholderiaceae bacterium | reverse complement strand
TGGCCGCCTCGACAGGCGGAACTCTAATGGAACCCTGCGCCACCGGCCCGCCGGGCTGGGCCTGCATCAAGGCCCGCGTATACGGGTGCGCAGCCGCATGGAAGAGCTGTTGCGGCGTGCCCTGCTCGACGATGCGCCCGGCGTACATCACCGTCACCTCGTCGCACACGTGGTCGACCACCGCCAGGTCGTGGCTGATCAGCAGGTAGGTGACGCCGAACTGGTCGCGCAGGTCCAGCAACAGGTTGAGCACCTGGGCCTGCACCGACACGTCGAGCGCGCTCACCGGCTCGTCGGCCACGATCAGCTGCGGCCGGGTGATGAGGGCGCGCGCGATCGCGATGCGCTGGCGCTGGCCGCCCGAGAACTCGTGCGGGTACTTGCTGGCGTCGGCGGCGCGCAGGCCGACCGCATCGAGCGCCTGCGCCACCCGCTCGGCCCGCTCGGCGCTACTGCCGTCACGCAGCGGTTCGGCGACGATGCGGCCGACGCGCAGACGCGGATCGAGCGAGCCGTAGGGGTCCTGGAACACCATCTGGATGTCGCGCCGCGCGCGTGTCAGCCCGGCCGCGTCGAGCGCGTGCAGGTCGCGTCCGAGCAGCCGCACCCGGCCCGCAGTCGGCGGCTCGAGCGCCATCACGAGCCGCGCCAGGGTCGACTTGCCCGATCCCGACTCCCCCACCACGCCCAGGCTCGCGCCGCGACGCAGCGTGAAGCTCACCCCGCGCAGCGCCTGCACGACGGGCGCCGGCTCGAACAGGCGCTCGCGGGGCAGCCGGTAATGCCGCACCAGGTCCTCGACCGCGAGCAACGGCGGTTCAGCGCAGGGTCGTGCGGCCGTGGCGGTGCGCTTGGCGGTGGCGGACGGCAGGGACATGCGGGAGGCGGCGGGATCGATCGGCGGACGATAGCGTGGCCGCGGCGCGTTCCGGGAGTCGATGCCGGCGTCTTCGGTTGGCGCGCCGTCGCGTCAGCCGCCGATCGGCGTTGCCAGCACCTCGGCCAGCCGGATGCAGCGTGCGGTGTGCTGCGGCGCGAGCTCGACCGGCGGGGGCAGTGCGGCGCGGCAGGCCGCGACGACCCAGCCGCAACGCTCGGCGAACGGACAGCCCGCCGGCAGGTCGACCAGATCCGGCACCCGCCCCGGGATGGTCGCCAGGCGCTGGCCGCGGGTCACGCCCAGGCGCGGCCGCGCCCCGTACAGGCCACGCGTGTAAGGGTGCGCGAGGCGGCCGAAAACGTCGGGCGTCGGGCCCGCCTCGACCACCGTGCCGCCGTACATCACCAGCGTGCGCGCCACATGGCGCGCCATCACGCCCAGGTCGTGGCTGATCAGCAGCAGCGCCATCGAACGCTCGCGCACCAGCTCGGCGATCAGCGCCAGGATCTCGGCCTGCAGCGTCACATCCAGTGCCGTCGTCGGCTCGTCGGCGATCAGCAGGTCGGGCCCGCAGGCCAGGGCCATCGCGATCGTCACCCGCTGGCGCTGGCCGCCCGAGAGCTGGTGCGGGTAGGCGTCCAGGCGTTGCGCGGCCTGCGGCATGCGCACCTGTTCGAGCAACTGCAGCGCCTGCGTCCGCGCCTCGCGGGCCGACAGCCCGCGGTGCAGGCGCAGCGGCTCGGCGATCTGGCGCCCGACCGGGTGCAGCGGGTTCAGCGCCGTCATCGGCTCCTGGAAGACCATCGCGATCCGGTCGCCGCGCAGCCGCGCCATCTCGGCATCGGGCAGGCCGACCAGCTCCCGGCCGCACCAGCGGATGCTGCCCTCGACCCGCGCGCCCTCGGGCAGCAGGCCCATCAGCGCGAGTGCCGTCATCGACTTGCCGCAGCCGCTTTCGCCGATCAGGCCGACGGTGTCGCCGGCCGCGAGGTCGAACGAGATGCCGCGCAACGCCGGCGCCGGGCCGCGCGCAGTCTGGAGGGTGACCCTCAGGTCGACGACGGACAGCCGGTCCATGCAGCGGGGGTGGCGGTGGTCACCGGCGCGACGATACCCCCCGGACTGGGAGTTCTCCCGGGCCGACCACCGCACAGGCTGCTCATACACTCGGCGATGCGAAAAATCGGCGTGCTCGCCGGCATCCTGGTGTCGACCCTGTGGCCCGCTTCCGAGCAGGGGGTGCGCGCCCAGTCGATCGACCCACCGACCGAGCAACGCGCCCGCGTGATCGTCAAGTACCGCGCCGAGGCCGGCGCGTTGCGCGCCACCGCGCAGGCCCAAGCGCCGGCGCAGAGCCCGGCCGCGGCCGGACGGGCCGAGCGCCTGTCGCTGCGCACCGGCCTCGCGCTGCGCGCCGGCGCCGCGGTCACCGATCGCAGCCACGTCGTGATGGCCAGCGGCATGAGTTCGCAGGCCCTGGCGGCGCGCCTGGCGCAGGATCCGGACGTCGAGTACGCGGTGGTCGACCAGCGGCGCCAGCGCACCGGCGCGATCCCGAACGACCCGCTCTACCTGCCCTCGCCGGTGCCGGCGGCCGGACCCGCGGTCGGCCAGTGGTACCTGAAGGCGCCCGACGCGAGCGCCCCGGCGGCGATCGACGCGCAGGCCGCCTGGTCGATCACGCTCGGCAACCCGGCCGTCACGGTCGCGGTGCTCGACACCGGCGTGCGCTTCGACCACGAAGACCTGTTGCGCGTCGGCCAGGGCGGCAACCTGCTGCCCGGCTACGACATGATCTCCGACGCCGCGACCGCGAACGACGGCGACGGCCGCGATGCCGACCCGTCCGACCCGGGCGACTTCGTCACCGCGGCCGAACTCGCCGAGTCCGGCGGCACCTACGCCGGCTGCGAGCCGTCGCCCACGTCGAGCTCGTGGCACGGCACGCAGACCAGCGGCCTCATCGGCGCGATCACCGACAACGCGATCGGCATGGCCAGCGTCGGCCGCACGGTGCGGGTGTTGCCGGTGCGGGTGCTCGGCAAGTGCGGCGGTTTCGATTCCGACATCGTCGCCGGCATGCGCTGGGCGGCCGGGCTGCATGTCGACGGCGTGCCGGACAACCCGACCCCGGCGCGCGTGATCAATCTCAGCCTGGGCGGCAAAGGCGCCTGCAGCGCGCCCTATCGCGACGTCGTGGCCGAGGTCGGGGCGCTCGGTGTGCTGGTGGTGGCAGCGGCCGGCAACAGCGCGGGGCACGCCGTCATCAGCCCGGCCAACTGCCCGGGGGTGGTGGGCGTCGCGGCGCTGCGCCACGTCGGCAACAAGGTCGGCTTCTCCGACCTGGGGCCAGAGATCGCGCTGGCCGCCCCGGGCGGCAACTGCGTCACCCTCAGCGGCGGTTGCCAGTACCCGATCCTCACCACCAGCAATGCCGGCGGCACGGCGCCGCTGGCCCATACGGCCGGCGGATCGATCTACACCGACGGGCGCAATGCGTCGATCGGCACCAGCTTCGCGGCCCCGTTGGTGGCGGGAACCGCCGCACTGATGCTGTCGGTCCAGCCGGCGCTGACGGCGACCCAGCTGCGCGACCTGCTGCGCGCCACCGCCCGGGCATTTCCGACCACCGGTGCCGACGCCGGTACGCCGCAATGCCTGGCACCGCAGTTCGATCCCGGCACCGGCGCGGCGGTCGACCAGTTGCAGTGCTACTGCACCACCAGCACCTGCGGCGCGGGCATGCTTGACGCCGGCGCGGCGGTACGGGCGGCGATCGGGGTGCAGGCGCGCATCGATGTCGCGCCGGTGCCGGCGGTCGCGACCCTCCCGGTCACGCTGAGCGCGCAGGGCACGCAGCTCGGCGCCGGGCGCGCGGTCGCCGCCTACCGGTGGACCCTGCTCGACGGCGGCAGCATCGTCGGCGGCTTCAGCGGACCGGTCGACGCCGCGAGTGCGACGCTGACCCCGAACGCGGCCGGCAGCTTCGTGGTCCAGCTCAGCGTGACCGACAGCGCCGGCGCGGTCTCGACCGTCCAATCGCGGGTCGTGGTCGACGCGGCACCGGCGCCCGCGGGGGCCGGCGGTGGCGGCGGCGCACTTGGGGCCGGCTGGCTCGCGCTGCTCGGTCTGGCGGTCGCCGCCCTGCGTCGCAGCCCGCCATGAACCCTGCGCGCCGCGGTCAGGACGGGACGGGCCGGCGCGCCGTGGATGGTGGAAGCGTGGCCTGGACGGCGCTGCTGCTCGCCGGGCTGCTGACGCTCGGCCACCCGACGCAGGCCCGCGAAGCGCTGGCCGACGAGCCGCTGCCGGCGCGCGGGCTGCTCGTCAAGCTGCTGCCGGTCGCCGGGGCGCAAACCAAAGCCGATGCGCTGCGCCTGCAGCAGGCGCTCGCCGCGGCGGGCGTCGCGCCGAAGCGGACCCGGGCGGTCGGGCGCGCGGCCCAGCACCTCGATTTCGAGCGTGTGCTCGACGCGGCCGAGGCCGCCGACCTGGCGCAGCGGCTGCGCCGTCAGCCCGAGGTCGAGTGGGTCGTGCCGAATACCCGCGAGCAGCGGCTCGAGGCGCCGATCCGGCCCAACGATCCGCTCTACGCCAGCCAGTGGTGGCTGCATCCGGTCGCCGGCAGCAATGCCAACGTGCTGGCCGACCGGCGCCGTGGCGTGCCCGGCTTCGAGACCGCCTGGGCGGCTCTGGGCGCGGGCAAGCCGGCCGCGGTGGTGGCGCTGCTCGACACCGGCATCACCGCACACCCCGATCTCGATCTCGATCGCGGCCTGCTGCGCGGCTACGACTTCGTCTCCGATCCGAAGTATGCGAACGACGGCGACGGGCGCGACGACGATCCGAGCGATCCGGGCGACTGGGTCAGCCAGGACGACCGGTCGGCGGACCCGGCACGGTTCGGCAACTGTGCGATCTCCGACAGCCACTGGCATGGCACCGTGATCGCCGGCATCCTGGCGGCCAGCACCGGCAACGCGCTGGGCGTCGCGGGGGCGACCGGGTCGCGCCGGGTGCTGCCGGTGCGGGTCGGTGGCAAGTGCGGCGCCGAGCTGGCGGACATCGTCGA
Source organism: Burkholderiaceae bacterium (assembly GCA_039925165.1). Taxonomy (GTDB): domain Bacteria; phylum Pseudomonadota; class Gammaproteobacteria; order Burkholderiales; family Burkholderiaceae_C; genus JBDSEG01. Next base: position 4,586 of record JBDSZM010000293.1, on the reverse strand, counting down.
CGGACTGCGCTGGGCCGCTGGTCTCGAGGTCGCGGGGGTGCCGCGCAATCCGCACCCGGCCCGCGTCATCAACCTCAGTTTCGGTGGCAAAGCGAGCTGCAATGCCGCCTACCAGGACACCATCGACGAGCTGGCGGGGCTGGGCGCGGTGGTGGTCGCGGCGGCCGGCAATGTGCACGGCAGCATCACCCGGCCCGCCAACTGCGCGCGCGTCATCGGCGTCGCGGCCCTCAACCGTGACGGCTTCAAGGCCAGCTATTCGAACTTCGGACCGGGCCTGGCCATCGCCACCGTCGGCGGCGATGCGGGCGACGGCGCCTGGAGCGCGCTGCTCGGCGACGGCGGCCTGCTGAGCCTGCAGAACGCCGGTACGCGCGAGCCCGGCGCGCCGAGCTACGCGAGCGTGTCGGGTACCAGCTTCGCGGCGCCCATCGTGGCCGCGACGGTCAGCCTGATGCTCGGCGTCAATCCCAAGCTGACGGCCGCGCAGGTCATCGCCGGACTGACCGCGAGCGCGCGGCCGCACGTGGTGTCGAGCCGCATCGGCGGGTGCTCGGACCTGAACCCCGGGCGCTGCATCTGCAGCACCGGCACCTGCGGCGCCGGGCTGCTCGATGTGGTGCAGGCGCTGGTCTATGCCGACGACCCGACCGGCTATCAGCCGGTGCATTGGCCGCTGGTCGATCTCGACAGTGCGGCCGAGGTCGCGAGCGCCGCCGTGCTGGGTCTCGACCGCAGCGCCAACGCGGCGGTGCTCGACGAGGCGGCCGTGGCGTCGGCCGCGGCCGGCGGCAGCGGCGCCGGGGGCGGCGCGTTCGATGGCTGGGCCCTCGCGGTAATCGCGGCGGCGGGGTGGGCATTGCGCCGCGCGTCACGCCGCTCGAGCCGGCGGCGCTGATCGGATGCGGGTCAGCGCGGCGATTCGGCCGTTGCGCAGGACGTGAAGCCGTTGCCGAGCGCCTCGTTGCGCAGCGCGGTGGCCTGCGCCAGCACGGCGCTGCCGGCCTTCTCGATCCGCAGCATGTGGCTGGTCGTCGCCGGGACCAGCTCGGTGACGCGCGCCGAGCGCAGCCCGCGCAGCACGTACTGCGCCAGCGCACGATCGGCGGCCTCGCGCGAGTCGAAACGGCCGAGCGCGAGGCCGGGCTCGAGGTCGGGCGTGCCGCGCACTTCCTCGAACTCGATCCGGGTCCGTCCGACTTCGGCCTGCTTGCGCGCCATCAGCTCGGGCGTCTCGTACTTGCCCATGTAGACGGTCCAGACCGCCGGCCGTTCGGTGCGCACGTCGGTCCAGCTGCCAGCCGGCAGCAGCGGCTGCAGCACCGTCTCGGCGGCGCCGAGCTGGCTCGCGGAAAACGGGCCGGCCTCCAGGCAGGCCAGACCCGCCGCGGCGGCGCGCGCCGAGGTCGGCGAGAGGATCACCACGCTTTGCGGCCGGATCTGGCGCGCCTGGCGGGCCGCGCCCTCGGCCCCGGGCTCGCGCGCGGCGTCGCCGAGCCAGCCGCGGCCCCAGGCATAAATCCCGAGGTTGACGAGCACCAGCAGTGCGACCAGCGCCCTCAGCATGGCGCGGGGCCGTCGGGCAGGCGCACGCTGACCTCGCCGCTCGCGACGTCCTTCCAGCCGACGGCGGTGAGCACCCGCAGCGCGCCCTGCGCCGTCACCCCGCCGGCCACGCCCTCCGGCACGCCGGGCAGCGTGGTCAGCACGCGGCAGCCGCGCAGCAGGTCGCGCGCCGCATAGCCGGCCGCGAACCCCGCGTAACCGTCGCGCTCGAACCGGCGCAGCGCCCGGGCCAGCGGCACGGCCACCTGCGCCAGTGCCGCCGGCGCACTGGTCGTCGGGTCGATCTCCTGCAGGCAGGCGTAGCCGCAGGACAGGGCCGGATCGGGACTGTCGAGCGGCCGTACGTTGAGGCCGACCCCGGCGACGACCAGGCGGTGGCAGCCGCTCGCCACCGTCTCGATCAGGATGCCGCCCAGCTTGCGTCCGCGCGGCGCTGCCCCCGGCGCACCGGTGTCGGCCGCGACCCCGGCAGCGGGATCGGCAGCGTCGCGCGCGGCGAGCGGGGCGTCGAGCAGCCACAGGTCGTTCGGCCACTTGATGCCGATCCGCGGCCCGGCGACGCCGCCGGGCGGGTCGAGCGCGTCGGCCAGCGCGACCCCGAGCGCGAGCGACAACCCCGACCAGTCGCCGCGCGCCAGCGGCAGCAGCAGCGAGAAGGTGAGCGATGCGCCCGGCGCCGACTGCCAGCGCTTGCCCTGGCGCCCGCGCCCTTCCGTCTGGTGCTCGGCCACCAGCAGGCAAGGCTGCAGGTCGGCGGCGCGGCGCCCGAAGGCCGGCGCGTCGGGATGATCCGCGGGCGCCGGATCGGCGCCGGGTCCGCCCACGCCGATCCGGGCGCGTTCGAGCAGCGCGCTGCTGGTCGATGCGCTGCGCGCCACGACTTCGATGCTGAGTCCGGGCAGCAGGGGCTCGAGCGCCTGCCACAGCGCCTGCGCATTCCAGTGCAGGACGTCCGCGGACATGCCAGTCAGCGCCGCTTGGGCGCGAGCATCGTGCCGCGGCAGGTGCGCGCGCCGCAGTGGCAGGCGTAGCGCAGTCGCACCTTGGCGGTCTGGCGTTCGTCGAGGACGAGGCCGTAGTCGAAGAACAGTTCCTCGCCCGGCTTGAGCGCGCGCTTGGCCATGATGACGATGCGCCCGGCGTCTTCTTCGGCCTCGCAGTTGGGCTGGCACGAGTGGTTGATCCAGCGCGCCGAATTGCCGTTCACCTTGCCGTCGATGACGTGCTTGTCGTCGAGGTGGAAATAGAAGGTGTGGTCGGGGTGCGCCGGGTCGTGCGGGTGGCGCCGCAGCGCCTCGCGCCAGCTGATGACATCGCCCTTGTATTCGATGACGGGCGCGCCCTTGGCGATGGTCGCGACGCAGAAGACGCCCTTGCCGTGGACCCCCGAGCGGCGCACCTGGATTCGCCGGCCGGAGGTCCGGGCCGGCGCATCGGCAGGGGCGGTCTCGGGCAGGGTCGGCATGTTTGAGTACATTGGTTTCATGGGTGCGCGCGAGCGTGCGTACATGTGCCTGTGAGCGCGCACCCGCGCGAGGAAGCCGGATTGTAGGGATGCGACTGGGCCTGCCCAGGGCGCATCCTGTTGAAGAAAGAACCATGACCAAATCACTCATCATTGCCGAGAAGCCCTCGGTGGCCCAGGACATCGTGCGGGCCCTCACGCCCACCGCCGGCAAGTTCGAGAAGCACGACGAGTACTTCGAGAGCGAGCGCTATGTCGTCACCTCGGCGGTCGGTCACCTGCTGGAGATCAAGGCGCCGGAGGAGTACGACGTGAAGCGCGGCAAGTGGAGCTTCGCCCACCTGCCGGTGATTCCGCCGCACTTCGACCTGAACCCGATCGACAAGAGCAAATCGCGCCTGAACGCGATCGTCAAGCTCGTCAAGCGGAAGGATGTGCGCGAGCTCATCAATGCCTGCGACGCCGGCCGCGAGGGCGAGCTGATCTTTCGCCTGATCCAGCAACACAGCAAGAGCAAGCACCCAGTCAAGCGTCTGTGGCTGCAAAGCATGACGCCGGCGGCGATCCGCGACGGCTTCGACCATTTGCGCAGCGACGCGCAGATGCTGCCGCTGGCCGACGCCGCGCGCTGCCGCTCCGAGGCCGACTGGCTGGTCGGCATCAACGGCACCCGCGCCATGACGGCGTTCAACTCGCGCGACGGCGGCTTTTTCCTCACCACCGTCGGTCGGGTCCAGACGCCCACGCTGTCGATCATGGTCGAGCGCGAGGAGAAGATCCGCAAGCACGTCGCACGCGATTACTGGGAGATCAAGGCGGGCTTCGCGGCGCAGGCCGGCGAGTACGAAGGCAAGTGGTTCGACCCGGCCTGGAAGAAGAACGCCGACGACGCCGAACAGCGCGCCGACCGGGTGTGGAACGAGGCCGACGCGCAGGCCATCGCGCAGGCGGCGCGTGGGCGGCCGGCGCACGTCACCGAAGAGGCCAAGCCGAGCAGCCAGAGTTCGCCCGGACTGTACGACCTGACGACGCTGCAGCGCGAGGCCAATTCGCGGCTCGGCTTCTCGGCCAAGACAACGCTGTCGATCGCGCAGGCGCTGTACGAGAAGCACAAGGTGCTGACCTACCCGCGGACCGACAGCAAGCACCTGCCCGAGGACTATGTCGATGTCGTCAAGCAGACGATGAAGATGATCTCGACCGAGGACCTGCCGGGCCCGCTGCGCGCGCTCGCACCGCACGCGCGCACGGCGATCAAGGAAGGCTACGTCAAGCCGAACAAGAAGATCTTCGACAACGCCAAGGTCTCGGATCACTTCGCCATCATCCCCACGCTGCAGGCGCCGCGCAGCCTGTCGGAGATCGAGGCCAAGCTCTACGACATGGTCGTCAAACGTTTCATGGCGGTGTTCTTCCCGCCGGCCGAGTTCATGGTCACGACGCGCATCTCGACCGTGCAGGCGAACGATCGGTCGCACCGCTTCCAGACCAACGGCAAGGTGATGGTCAAGCCGGGCTGGCTCGCGGTGTACGGCCGCGAGGCGCAGGAGGCCGA
>JBDSZM010000292.1:0-3130 GCA_039925165.1 Burkholderiaceae bacterium | reverse complement strand
CTGCTCAACACCATGTACGACGATGGTCACCTGACCGACGGGATGATGATCGAGTGGCTGAAGTCGCACACCAACGTCATCTACCAGCCCCCGGTCGGGCATCCGCACTACAGCGGACTCAACCCCTACGCGCTCGGATTTGCCATGTACACCGACATGAAGCGGGTGTGCGAGCAGCCCACCGACGAGGATCGGCTGTGGTTTCCCGACATGGTCGGCAAAGACTGGCTCGAGACCATCGACCACGCGATGCGCAACTTCAAGGACGAGAGCTTCGTCGGCCAGTTCCTGTCGCCGCGCCTGATGCGCGAGTTCCGCCTGTTCGCCATCGTCGACGATGAGAAAGAGAACGAACTCGAGGTGTCGGCGATCCACGACGAAGCGGGCTACCGGGCGGTGCGCGAGGCGCTGTCCCGGCAGTACGACCTCGCCAGCCGCGAGCCGAACATCCAGGTCTGGAGCGTCAACCTGCGCGGCGACCGTTCGCTCACCCTGCGCCACGTCCAGCACCTCGACCGGCCGCTGCACGACGGCGCCCAGGAAGTGCTGAAGCACGTGGCCCGGCTGTGGGGCTTCGGGGTCCAGCTCGAGAGCGTCGATGCCCGCAATGAAGTGCGCAAACGCTGGAGCGTCCCCGCGCCGACCTGAAACCGCCCGCGGGCCATCAGGGCCCCGTCAGAGGGCGAAGATCTTGCCCGGGTTGAGGATGTTGTGCGGGTCGAGGGCGCGCTTGACGCAGCGCATCATCTCGACCGCGCCTTCGCCGGTCTCCTCGATCAGGAAACCCTGCTTGTGCATGCCGATGCCGTGCTCGCCCGTGCAGGTGCCGCCCATCTCCAAGGCGCGCTGGACCAGGTCATGATTGAGCCGCTCGGCCGTCTCGAACTCCTCGGGCCGGTTCGGGTCGATCAGATAGGCGATGTGGAAGTTGCCGTCGCCGACATGGCCGACGATGTAGTGCAGCAGGCCCGCCGCCTCCGCCTCGGCCTTGGCGGTGACCACGCAATCCGCCAGTTGCGAGATCGGCACGCAGGTGTCGGTGGTGACCGTACGGCTGCCGGGCTTGAGCTGCAGGCCCGCGAAGTACGCGTGGTGGCGCGCGGTCCAGAGCCGGGTGCGCTCTTCCGGCGTGGTGGCCCACTCGAAGCCCTCGCCGCCCAGATCGCTGGCGATTTGCTGCACGGTCTCGGCCTGCTCGTGCACGCCGGCCGGGCTGCCGTGGAACTCCATCAGCAGCAGCGGCGTCTCGCGCAGCGTGAGGCGGTCGTGCGCATTGACCGCGCGTACCGCGTTCGCATCGAGCAACTCGCAGCGCGCGATCGGAACGCCCATCTGGATCAGCTGGATGGTGGTGTTGACCGCCGCGCCGATGTCCGGGAAGTGGCACACCGCGGCCGATATCGCCTCGGGCAGCGGGTGCAGCTTGACCGTGATCTCGGTCATCACGCCGAGCGTGCCCTCGCTGCCGACGAACAGCCGCGTCAGGTCGTAGCCGGCGCTCGACTTGCGCGCCCGGGTGCCGGTGCGGATCACCTCGCCGCTGGCGGTTACCACCTCGAGCGCCAGCACGTTCTCGCGCATGGTGCCGTAGCGCACGGCGTTGGTCCCGCTGGCGCGGGTCGCGGCCATGCCGCCGATCGAGGCATCGGCGCCCGGATCGATCGGGAAGAACAGGCCGCTGTCCTTGATCTCGCGGTTGAGCTGGTGGCGGGTCACGCCCGGCTGCACCGTGACCGTCAGATCCTCGGCGTTCAGACGCAGCACCCGGTTCATTTTCGACAGGTCGATGCTGATCCCGCCCTGGACGGCGAGCAGGTGCCCTTCGAGCGAGGATCCGACGCCGAACGGGATCACCGGCACCGCGTTGCGTGCCGCGAGCGTGACGACATACGCGACGTCCTCGGTCGACTCCGCGTAGACCACCGCCTCGGGCGGTGCGACCTCGTACGGCGACTCGTCGCGGCCGTGCTGCTCGCGCACCGACAGCGCGACCGAGCAGCGCTCGCCGAACCGTTGCTTCAAGTCGCTCAGCATGGCCTGCGGAATTGACCGTGCCACGACGACGGGGCGCATCTCGTAGGGAGCGTTCATGGCGGATCCTTTGGTTCGGGGCATTCGGATTCTAGGGAGCGCGGTAGGAAAGCTACTACAGCTGCTTGCGCCGCAGTCCGCTGGTGAGCTGCCGGCATCGTCACCATAGTCTTGGCTATCCAATCCGAGGGTGCAAGCACCATGAAGCTGATGAATTCGATGAATGTCACCCTTGCGGTGGCGGCCCTGGCGGTCAGTTCGGCCGCGTTCGCGGCGACCGTGAGCAAGGAAGACTACCGTGCCCGCAAGGCGCAAATCAGCGATGCCTATAAGGCCGACAAGAAGGCCTGCGGGTCGCTCGCCGGCAACGCCAAGGACATTTGCCAGGAAGAAGCCAAGGGCAAGGAGAAGATTGCTCGCGCCGAAATCGAGTACCAGTACACCGGCAAGCCCAAGGACAACGAAAAGTTCGCCATGGCCAAGGCCGACGCGACCTACAACATCGCCAAGGAGAAGTGCGACGACCTCGCGGGCAATCCGAAGGATGTGTGCGTCAAGGAAGCCAAGGCGGTGCACGTCGCGGCCAAGGCCGATGCGAAGACCATGAAGACCGTGGCCACCTCGCGCAACGAAGCGGTCGACGAAAAACGCGACGCGCAGTACCAAGTGGCGACCGAGAAGTGCGACGCGCTTTCGGGTGATGCGAAGAGTTCGTGCATCAAGACGGCGAAGGCGCGCTACGGCAAGACCTGATTGCGTATCGAGCTTCACAGAAATGCCGGCAGTCGCCGGCTTTTTTTTGTGGTGCGCCCGACACGGGCGCACTTTTGCGGGTGCAACGCGCGTACCCAAGGCCTACGACAGCGTCAGCGCCGCGCGGGCCGACATCGCCGATTACATCGGTTGGTACAACGCCGGTCGGTTCGTCGCAAGCGCCGACCGCCGCCGTGGACAACTCTGCATAGTCTGCAGCCCGCCCGCAGTCCACTTAAAAATCGGGGAAAGCTGCCCAGACAAGCGAGACCACTTTTGTGGCAGGGGCGCCTCCGATGATGGACGCCCGCTATGCCGATCTTGCCGAGCGCCTGGGGGCCTAACT
>JBDSZM010000291.1:0-4153 GCA_039925165.1 Burkholderiaceae bacterium | reverse complement strand
CGGGCCGACCCAGCTCGAATCGGTCGGCTGGGTCGAGCCGCGCGGCAAGAAGCACGGCCGGCTGGTCGAAAGCATCGGCGGGCACTGGATGCTGCGCCTGTGCGTCGAGCGCAAGGCGGTGCCGGGGGCGGTCGTCAAGACCGAGCTCGAAGCGCGGCTCGAGGCGATCGAGGCGCAGACCGGCCGCCGGCCCAAGGGCAAGGCCGCCAAGGAGCTGAAGGAGGAGATCGTCCACACGCTCTTGCCGCGCGCCTTTGCCAAGCGCTCGACGACATCGATCTGGATCGATGCGCAAGCCCGCGTGCTGACCCTCGGCGCGGCCAACACCCAGCGGGCCGATGCGATCGTCACCGGCCTGGTCGAGCTGCTGGGTGGCGGCATCACGCTCACGCTGCTGCAGAGCCAGGTCTCGCCGACGACCGCGATGGCCGGCTGGCTGAGTGCGAAGGAGGCGCCGGCCGGCTTCAGCATCGACCGCGAATGCGAGCTGAAGCAGCCGGACAGCGAGAAGGCGCTGGTGCGCTACGCCCGCCACACGCTCGACATCGACGAGGTCGCGGCGCACATCGGTCAGGGCAAGCTGCCGACGCAACTTGCGATGACCTGGCAGGGCCGGGTCTCGTTCGTGCTGACCGAGGCGATGACGCTGAAGAAGATCAAGCTGCTCGACGTCGTGCTCGAAGGTACGGAACGCGCCGCCAACGACGGCCAGGACGACGGTTTCGATGCGGACGTCGCGATCACCACTGGCGAACTCGGCCAGCTCATCCCCGACCTGATCGACGCCCTGGGTGGCGAACTCGACCGCAGGCAGCCACTCGCCCTCGCGGCCTGAGCCGGCGCGCTGCGCGCTGCTGACGAGGCTGCTGCCGGCGCACGCCTGCGCAATCTGGCGCGAAGCCGCGGAGCGGCATGACGGTTCGGTGCGCTGTCGCGACCTGCCGGGCCTCGACCTCGATGGCCTCGGCGCCTGGCTCGCGCGTGCCGGCGTCTTCGCTGCGCACCGGGACCTGCTGGGCAATCGGCCCGCCGTCGACCTCGACGAGTGCTGGGTAAGGCGCCAGGTTCCGACCGCCGCGACCCGGCCCGGCAGCGGCCCGCACAGCTGGCATCAGGACGGCGCATTGCGTCACGATTTCTCCCGCGCAGCCGACGCTCCTGGCCAGGGCCTGCTGACGATGCTGACCTGCTGGATCGCGCTGACGCCGTGCGGCCTCGACGCGCCCGGGCTGGAGCTGATCCGTACCGATCGGCTGGACCTGCTGACGCCCCCCGAATTGCGGTCGGACGCCATCGCGCACCGCTTCCCCGCCAGCGCCCACTGGCGGCCGATGATGGGGATCGGCGACGCGCTCGTCTTCACCGGTGACGTGTTGCACCGCACCCATGTCGATGCCGGCATGACGCATGGGCGCTGCAGTCTCGAGCTGCGCTTTTTCGACGCGACGCGCTGGCCGGACCGGCTGGCCGGCGACCGGCGGGCCGAGGTGCAGGCGAGCGAGGGCGCCGCGCCCTCGCTCGCGACTCAGGCCGGCCGGGCCAGGTCCGCGAGGTACGCGCGGGCCGGCTCGCCCGAGGTGTCGTGACTCAGCAGCGCCAGGTGGTTGTCGGGACGCAGCAGCGCGCAGAACGGGCGCTGGCTGCCGAAGCTGCGGCGCACGGTCGTGTCCAGTGGCAGGGCCTGCACCGACAGGCCGCCGGCGAATTCGGCCGCCAGGGCGTGCAGCCGAACGCCGTCCGCGACCGCGTCGGAAAACGTCAGGAGCTGGAAACGCGGCTCGCGCAGGCGGTCGTAGACGCTGCCGCCGTCGAGCGCGAAGTAAGGCATCCGGTCGCCGGCGCGCACCGCGAAATCGGCATCGCCGTCGTGCTGGCTCAGGCTCGCGTCGCGGTAGCTGATGCCGGTCTGCGACAGCAGCGGAAAGACGAAGCTGCGCACCGGCCCGAACTTGAACAGCCGTCCGGCGATCGGCGGCAGCACGCGGCTGCGCAGGAATCCCAGCCACCAGGTCGTCCCGGCCGTGAATTCGAACAGCCGGTCGGTGGTCGACAGCAAGTGGCGCGCGTTGGCGAGCCGTTCCTCGTCGTAGCTTGCGAGCAGCCGCGGGTCGGCCCGGCCCTTCAGCACCCACGCCAGTTTCCAGGCCAGGTTGTAGCCGTCCTGGATGCCGGTATTCATGCCCTGCGCGCCGGCCGGTGTATGCACGTGGGCAGCGTCGCCCGCGATGAAGGCGCAGCCGTCCGAGAAGTGCTCGGCGTGGCGGGTGTGCACCTTGTAGGTCGAGAACCACTCGACATCGTGGATCGCGAGATCGATCCCGGTCTCGCCCGCGATGCGCGTTTCGATCGCTTCGAAGCCCCACTCGCCGTCGCGCTCCTCGAGTCGCTGCGGGACCACGCCGACGATGCGGTAGCGGCGCTCGCCCTCGAGCGGGAAGAAGACGACGAAGGCATCGTCGGAGAAGCAGATGTGCAGCGCGTCGTGCGGCAGGGCCCAGTCGATGCGCGCATCGGCGACGTAGAAAGTTCGCTCGAAGGTGCTGCCGACGAACCCCAGGCCGAGGGCGTGGCGCACCGTGCTGTGCGGGCCGTCGCAGCCGACGACGTAACGCGCGCGCAGCGTCTGAGTCGTGCCGTCGGCCTGCCGCAGTTCGGCGCTCGCGTCGTCGGCCCCGTGGTCGAGGCCGACCAGCGTGGTCTGCCAGGACACCGCGCCGCCACCGGCCTGCAAATGGTCGTGCAGCAGGCGCTCGTTCTTGCTTTGTTCGAGCATCAGCACGTAGGGGTAGGCGCTGAGGCCGCGGCCGATGTCGGAGAGGTCGATTTCGCCGCGCACCTGGCCGCCCACCACCAGCCGGCCGCGGCGCGCGATGCTGCCTTGCGCCAGCGCCGGCTCGGCCAGGCCGAGCTGCTCGTAGATCTCGAGCGTGCGGGCCTGCACGCCGATCGCCTTCGAGTACGGCGTCAGGCCCTCGGCCTGGTCGACGATGACGAACCCGACGCCGTGGCGCTGGAGCTGGCAGGCCATGCTGAGGCCGGTCGGGCCGGCGCCGACGATCAGGACCTCGGTGTCCGCAGCAGGACGGGTGGACATGGTCGTGCCCTCGCGATCTGGGCACAAATTCTAGGAGCCGCAGCGGCGCCGCGCCAGCGCGGATTAGCGTGCGATCAGCCCGGGCAGCCAGAGCGATATTGCCGGGAACGCGCACAGCAGGACCAGCCGCACCACGTCGACCGCGATGAACGGCAGGGTGCCGCGGTAGATGCGGCCGAGCGGGATGTCGCGCGCGATCGAATTGATGACGAAGACGTTCATCCCGACCGGCGGACAGATCATCCCGAAGGTGACGGCCATCACGATGATCACGCCGAACCAGACCGGGTCGAAGCCGAGTTGCATCATGGCCGGGAAGACGATCGGCACCGTGAGCAGGATCATCGCCAGCTCGTCCATCACCGCGCCCAGGATCAGATAGCCCAGCATCACCAGCGCCAGCACGCCGTAGGCACCGATCGGCAGGTGGGTGAGCACGCCGACCGCCTTTTGCGTGAACTGCGTGATGGTGAGGAAATAGCCGAACAGAAAGGCGCCGACGACGATCAGCATGATGGCCGAGGAGACGCGCAGCGCGTCGATCAGCGCGGCGCGGATCTGTGGCCAGCGCAGGCGCCGTCGCACCAGCCCGATCACGAGCGTGCCAGTGGCGCCGATGCCGGCCGCCTCCTGCACCGTAAACCAGCCCCCGTAGATGCCGCCGAGGACGAACAGAAACAGCAGCAGCACCGCCCACAGGTCGCGCAGGCTCGCGAAGCGTTCGCGCCAGGAATGCGGCTCGCCGATCGGCATGCTGGCCGGGCGCAGCCAGCCGATGAACTGCACCGTGACGAAGTAGAAAGTGACCGCCATCAGTCCCGGCAGCACGCCCGCCGCGAACAGCTTGCCGATGTCGGTCTCGGTCATGATCCCGTAGAGCACGAAGATGACCGAGGGCGGGATCATGATCCCGAGCGTGCCGCCGGCGGCGATCAGGCCGGCCGAGAAACCCGGGTCGTAGCCCGAACGACGCATTTCGGGCAGTGCGACCTGTGTCATGGTGGCGGCGGTCGCGACCGACGAGCCGTTAATGGCGGCGAAGCCGGCACAGGCGGCGAT
>JBDSZM010000290.1:0-6830 GCA_039925165.1 Burkholderiaceae bacterium | reverse complement strand
TCGTGGTGCCCGGCAGCGGCACCTACGGCATGGAATCGGTGGCGCGCCAGTTCGCGACCGGCAAGCGCGTCATGGTGCTGCGCAACGGCTGGTTCAGCTACCGCTGGACCCAAATCCTCGAGATGGGTCGGATCGTGCCCGAACACCGGGTGCTGAAGGCCCGGCGCGTCTCGGACGCGCGCCAAGCGCCCTATGCCCCGGCGCCGATCGACGAGGTGGTGGCGGCGATCCGTGCCGAGCGACCCGAGGTGGTGTTTGCGCCGCACGTCGAAACCGCCTCCGGCATCTTGCTGCCCGATGCCTACCTGCGCGCGGTCGGCGAAGCGGTGCGCGAGGTCGGCGGGCTGTTCGTGCTCGATTGCATCGCCAGCGGCGCGGTCTGGGTCGACATGAAGGCCTGCAGCGTCGATGTGCTGATCAGCGCGCCACAAAAGGGCTGGAGCGGCTCGCCGGGCTGCGCTTTCGTGATGCTCGGCGAGCGCGCGCGCAGTGCCATCGATGCCACCACCAGCACCAGCTTCGCGGCCGACCTCAAAAAGTGGCTGCAGATCATGGAAATCTACGAGGGCGGTGCGCACGCCTACCACGCCACGCTGCCGACCGACGCGCTGACGCGCACCCGCGATCTCATGCTGCAGACCCGTGCGCTGGGGTTCGAGCGCCTGCGTGCGCAGCAGTTCGAACTCGGGCGTCGGGTGCGCGGGCTGATGACGGCGCGCGGCCTTCGCAGCGTCGCCGCCGACGGCTTCCAGGCGCCGGGGGTGGTGGTGAGCTACACCGACCACGACGGGCTGCACACCGGCCAGGCCTTCCTCGACGCGGGCCTGCAGACCGCCGCCGGCGTGCCGCTGCAGTGCGACGAGCCGGCCGACTTCAAGACGTTTCGGATCGGCCTGTTCGGCATCGACAAGCTGCAGCACGTCGAGCGCAGCGTCACCACCCTCGAAGCGGCGCTCGACCGCATCGTGCCGCGCAGCGCGGCGGCCAGTCCGGCGTCGGCGCTGAGCACCAGCGCGCACTGACGACGCGCCCGGCGCGCACCGCGCGCCCGGGTCACGTCCGGTCAGTCCACCGCACCCATCAAGAGCAGCCCGATGGCGCCGGCCACGCCCGCCGGCAGCCCCCAGCGCTCCCATTTCGACACCGCATCGCCGGCCACCACCTCGACCGGCACGGCCGTGGTTTCGAGCACCCGATGGGTGGTCGAGTCCTGGAGCATCCGCGTCACCGAGTTCTTGCGCGCGGTGCCCATCACGATGCGATCGATCGCCAGGTCCTTCGCGTGCTGGCAGATCTGGGCCGCTCGTTCCCCCACCGCCCAGTGGGTCTGGTAGGGCACGCCGGCGCGATCGAGCAGTTCGCGCGAGGCGCGCATCGCCGCATCCGCCTGCTCGTGGTGCCAGGCGCGGCGGTCGCTGCCGCCGACGAAGCGTGCCACGTGGCGCGACAGCGCCGGCTGCACGTTGAGCAGGTGCAGCTCGAGTTCGTGGTCGCGCCGGTACGCATTCATCGCATGCCGTACTGCGCGCAGTGCGTTGCTCGAGCCATCGATCGGAACCAGGATTTTCAGCATTTCGGACGCTCCTTCGGGTTGACCTCTGACGGACGCTGGGCCCGGCTCGGACCGGACCGCGGCACCCGCCGGCGCCGGGTTCGCGCGCTTGACCAGGCGGGCTTGGATGCGCGACTCGAGCCGTCGATGGTTCTGCACGACACCGATCCACAGCACCACCGGGATGATGGCATAGGCCAACATCCCGAGGGCGGGTGCGACTGCGAGCGGCGCCCGCAGCAGCGGCTCGGCCAACATCATCTTGACCGCGGTCCAGGCCAGCACGCCGGCACCGACGTAAATGACCCCCGGGTAGCGCTCGACCAACCGGAGCACCAGCGTGCTGCCCCAGACCACGATCGGCACGCTGATGACGAGCCCGGTCACCACCAGCAGGTAGCTGCCGTGCGCCGCCCCGGCGACCGCCAGCACGTTGTCGAGGCCCATCACGGCGTCGGCGACGACGATGGTGCGCATGGCGCCCCAGAAAGTGGTCGGCATCGGCCCGCCGTGGCCGCCGGCGGTTTCGGGCCGCAGCAGCCGGTGCGCGATCCACACCAGCAGCGCGCCGCCGACGAGCAGCAAGCCCGGGATCGCCAGCAACCAGACCACCGCCAGCGTCATCGCGCTGCGCACCGCAATCGCGCCGACCGCCCCCCACAGGATGGCGCGGCGCTGCAGGGCGGCCGGCAGGCCGCGCGCGGCGAGGGCGATCACGATCGCGTTGTCGCCGGCGAGGACCAGGTCGATCACGATGATCGCAAGCAGGGCCGAGAGGAATTGGGTGACATCCATGGTGCAGGGCGGGTTGTCGGGCCGGATGCCATTCAATCGCGCCGGCGGCGCGGTGGGATCGCATTTCGCGATCGATCGCGAATCGCGATGGAAGAACCCACACAAGAGCAAGGATCGATCGCATCACGACCGGGTCCCCGCGCGCAGACCTGCTACAAAGCAACCAGCACGGTGTAGTTGCCGCGCTGCAAAGCGGGAGTAGTTCCGCGTCCGGCCGTCCGGACGTGGGCATCGTCGTCAATCCGGGCCTGCGGGCCCCGGCGCTGCCAGTGCCTCGGCATGAACCAGACCTTTGCCTTCCTTCGACCACGAAAGGGAATGGCAATGTCACTCGCACTCGAACCCGTTGTCGCCACGCCTCCCCGCCTGCGCCGCTACGCGCGACACGGCCTGCTGACTCAGCTGGCAGCCTTTGCCACGGTGATGCGCGTCGGCAGCGTGACCCGCGCCGCGGAGACGCTCTGCATCGCCCAGCCCACGCTGTCGGGCCAGTTGCGCAAGCTCGAGGAAGCGCTCGACGTGCGGCTCTTTGTCCCCTGCGGTCGACGGCTGTCGCCCACACCGGCAGCGCAGGTCCTGCTGCGCGCGGCCGAGGAAGTGACGCGGGCTCTGGAGCGCTGCGAGTCCGCCTTGATCGAGGTGCGCCGGACCGGCACCGGCGACACCCCACGCTGCGCGCCCTACCTGCGCGTTGCCCACACCGCCCCGGGCCTCGTCGACGAGGCTGCAGGGTGATCTGAGGGTCGCGGATCACGGGCCGCCGCCCTCAACACCCGTCGGGCACCTCGTCGAGCGATGTCGGTTCGTCCGGCGCCACGCCACGACGAGCTCCGTACGCGGCGCCTTCGGCCGACGCTTCACGGCTGCGCGCGACCTCAGGTGCGTGGCACCAGCACCCACATGCGCAGCGGCTGCTTCATGCGCCCGGCCTGCGCCTCGGCGGTGTTGCCCCAGCCCCAGAAATAGTCGGCGCGCACGGCGCCTGTGATGGCGCTGCCGGTGTCCTGCGCCATCACCAGCCGGCGCAGCGGCGTGCTCGACAGCGGCTCGCTGGTGTCGAGCCAGACCGGCGTGCCATAGGGGATGCTGGTCGGATCGACCGCGATCGAGCGCCCGGGTGTGAGCGGCACCGACTGCGCGCCGCGCGGGCCCAACTGCAGATCGGGCAGCGCCTCCTCGCGGAAGAAGACCACCCGCGGGTTGACCCAGAGCATTTCGCTGACCCGGCGCGGGTTTTGCCGCGCCCAGGCCTTGATGCCGGGCCACGACGCCTGCTCGGGCCGCAGCTCGCCCTGCTCGATCAGCCAGCGGCCGACCGACCGGTAGGGCAGATCGTTGTGTCCCGCGAACGCGACGCGCACCTGGCGCCGGCTGCCGTCGGGCTCGGTCAGCATCAGCCGCCCCGAACCCTGGATCTGCAGGATCAGCAGGTCGAGCAGGTCGGACACATACGCGATCTCGCGCCCGCGCAAGCCGGCCTGGGCCGCCGGCAGGGTGTCGAGTTGCTCGCGGGTCCAGTAGGGGCGCCGCGTGGCCAGGTCGGCGGGCGGTGCGTGCAGCGGCACCTGGAAGCCCGGGCGCGGCGTGCGCGTGGCCTCGACCAGCGGCTCGAAGTAACCGGTGATCAGGCCCTCGGCGACGCCGTCGGCGGACTCGACACGGAACGGCTGCAGGCGTTGGGCCAGCCAGGCGCGGGTCGCGGCGTCGCTCAGCAGCTCGAGCCCCGCCGCGCGTGCCTGGCCGCACACTGACGCCCAGCCCGCGGCCGGACGCTCGCAGCCGCGCAACAGGGCCGGCCAGAGTTCGGCGCTGCGGTCGGTTTCCCAGCCGGGCAGATCGCTCCAGCGCGCCGGCACCCAGCGGGCACGGCCGCGCTGCAGCGCCAGGCCGTCGGCCGGCGCGGCACCCGGCCGCGCGACATCGATCGGTGACGCGGGCGCGGGCCGCGGTCCAGGAACCGACGGCGGCCCGCTCGAGCACGCTGCCAGCGTCACTAGAATCGCCGCGACGAGGCCACGCCGCGTGCCGTTCGGGCCCGGGTCAGGGGCGGCAGAGGACGGGGACATGTGGGTCATACTGCTCGAAGCTTTCGGCGCCCTCGCGGTGCTGTGCGCGATTGTCTGGTGGACCATGTTTTCCGGACGCCGGCAGGGCGAACGCCCGCGCGACGACGACGCCCGGTAAGTTCGGTGCCGGCGGCCGCGGAGCGTCAGTGCAGCGCCGACGCCAGCGTCAGGCCGAACTCACCGACCGGCGCATCGAAGGGATGCGCATGCTCGGTCATGCAGAAGAAGGTGCCGCGCATGGTGCCGTTCGGCGTCGCCAGGCGGGTCCAGCTGGTGTATTCGAAGGTCTCGCCCGGCTTGAGCACCGGCTGGTGCCCGACCACCGCCAAGCCGCGCACCTCCTCGACGTGACCGTTGGCGTCGGTGATGATCCAGTGGCGCGCGATCAACTGGCCCGTTACTCCGCCGCTGTTGCGGATGTTGATCGTGTAGGCGAAGGCATATTGCCCGGCCTGCGCATCGGACTGCTCGGGCAGATGACGCACCGCCACGCTGCTGGTGAACTCGGGTTTCGACATGGCCCGATTCTAGAAGCCGCGGGTCGGCCGCAAGCCGCGCCGCTCCTAGAATCCCGCCTTGACAACACCGGCCCCACCATGCCCATCCACCGCATCGCTCCCAGCATCCTGTCGGCCGACTTCGCATGTCTGGGCGACGAGTTGCGCAGCGTCATCGATGCCGGTGCCGACTGGATCCACTTCGACGTGATGGACAACCATTACGTGCCGAACCTGAGCTTCGGCCCGATGGTCTGCGAGGCGCTGCGCAAGCACGCCGTGCGTGCCGACGGCACGAAGGTGCCGATCGACGTGCACCTGATGGTGTCGCCGGTCGATGCGCTGGCGCAGGCGTTCGCGCAGGCGGGGGCCGACTCCATCAGCTTCCATCCCGATGCTTCGATCCATGTCGACCGCAGCCTGCAGGCGATCCGCGACGCCGGCTGCAGGGCCGGTCTGGTCTTCAACCCGGCCGCGTCGCTCGACGTGCTCGAGTGGACGCTCGACCGGCTCGACCTGGTGCTGGTGATGAGCGTGAACCCCGGCTTCGGCGGGCAGAGCTTCATTCCCGGCGCGCTGAAGAAGATCGAGCGGGTGCGCCGCCTGATCGAGGCGAGCGGGCGCGACATCCGGCTCGAGGTCGACGGCGGCATCAAGGCCGACAACATCCGCAGCGTCGCCGATGCCGGCGCCGACACCTTCGTGGCCGGCAGTGCAGTGTTCGGCCAGCCCGACCGTCGCGCTGCCCTGCAGGCGCTGCGCGAGCGGCTGGCGGCGCCGGCCTGAGGCTGGTTCGATGACCCTGGCGACGGCTCGGCTCGTATGCTCGCGTTTGCTCGACGCGACCGATCGCGCCCTGACGAAAGCCGTCCCCATGCCCGACCCCGACGAACTCGCTGCGCCGCTCGCCGGCACGGTGCTGTACATCGAGGATCAGCCGGCCAACGTGGTGCTCGTCGAAGGCCTGTTGGCCGGGCTGCCCGAGGTCGCGCTGATCACCGCTGGCACCGGCGCCGACGGTGTGCGGCTGGCCCGCAGCGAGCGACCCGATCTCGTCCTGCTCGACATGCACCTGCCCGATTTCAGCGGACTGGAAGTGATCCGCGCGCTCAGCCTGGAAATCTCGCTCGGCCTCAAGGTGGCGCTGCTGACCGGCGATGCCTTCACCATGGACGTTGCGAAGGCGATGAGCCTCGGGGCCTACGACTATTGGGTCAAGCCCATCGATCCGCACCGCTTGCTCGACGGCGTGCGCCGTGCGCTGCTCGGCAAGCCGGCCCGGCCCCATCCGGCGGCGCGGGGCTGAGCGCATGACCTGTCGGGCGCCGGCCGCGTGACGACCGAGCCGGACTCCGCGCCGCGTCCGCCGTGGCAACGCGGCCTGTGGATCGCCGCCGGCGGGCTGGCGCTCGCGAGCGGCGTGGTGGGCATCTTTCTGCCGGTGCTGCCGACGGTGCCCTTCGTGCTGCTGGCGGCCTGGTGCTTTTCGAAGGGCAGTCCACGCTGCGAACGCTGGATCCTCGAGCACCGGCATTTCGGGCCGATGGTGCGCGACTGGCGCACTCACCGCTCGGTGCCGCTGCGCCTCAAGCAGCTCGCCCTGCTGTCGATGGCCGGTGGCGCTGCCCTCGCGTGGTGGCTGCTGCCCGCCTCGGTGCACTGGCTGCCGGCGGTGGTCTGCGCCATTGTCGGACTGTGGCTCTGGCGGCTGCCGACCCGGCGTTGAGCCGGGCCGTCAGGCCGGAGCGCCTGCTACACTTTTGCGATGGCACGCTTGCTCAACCCCACCCCAGCGTCGATCGACCGGGGAGCCTGGCTCTGGCGCCGATCACCCCGCGCCGCCCTGGCGCGGACCTAGCCCGCCGTCGGCTTCCGACGGGCCGCGTCGACCGACCCTGTCGGCGACACCGGCAGCAGGCC
>JBDSZM010000289.1:0-2987 GCA_039925165.1 Burkholderiaceae bacterium | reverse complement strand
TCTTGCCCTCGGTCGCCAGCACCTGCAGCAGCAGGTCCTGCATGGCGCTGCGGGTCTGCGCGTCGAGCGCGCCGAAGGGCTCGTCCATCAGCAGGAACTCGGGCTGCACGGCATAGGCGCGCGCCAGAGCCAGGCGCTGCCGCATGCCACCCGACAGGTGCTTGGGGTAATGGTCGGCGAAGTCCGCCAGGCCCATCAGCGCCAGATAGCGCGCAACGATGGGCTCGCGCTGCGACGCATGCCGCGCATTCGCCGCGAGCCTGAGGCCGAACTCGATGTTGCCGCGCACCGTGAGCCACGGAAAGACGCCGTACTCCTGGAAGATGACGCCGCGGTCGGGCCCGGGTGACTGCACCGGCCGGCCGTCGAGCAGCACCCGGCCGCGGGTCGGCCGAACGAAGCCGCCGACCATGTTCATGAGCGTCGTCTTGCCGCAGCCCGAGGGGCCGATGATGGAGACGAACTCGCCCTGGCGGATGTCGAGGTCGACAGCGTCGACGACGCGCATCGGCCCGGCCGCGGTGTCGAAGTCGACGCCGACCGATTCGAAGCGGATGCGCGGCGTGCCGGCCGCAGCGTCGTTGGATGCGGTGGTCATCGGGCTCATGCGAGCCGGTCCTGCCAGGCCACCAGCCGGCGCGTCGCGGCGCGCAGCGCCAGGTCCATGGCGAGCGCGATCAGGCCGATGCAGACGATGCCGACATAGATGATGTCGAGCTGGAAGAACGACGACGCGTTCTGGATCAGCGCCCCGAGGCCCTGCTGCGCGGCGATCAGCTCCGACGCCACGAGCGTCGCCCAGGCCACCCCGAGCGCGACCCGGACCGAGGTCAGGATGTGCGGCACCGTGAGCGGCACGATCACCTTGCCGAAGATCTCGAGGTCGCTCGCGCCGAGCGTGCGTGCGACGCGCACGTAGATCGGGCTGATCTGGCCGATGCCCTCGACCATCACGATCACGCCGGCGAAGAACGAGGCGTAGAACAGGATCGCAATCTTGGCGACTTCGCCGATGCCGAAGTAGACGATCACGAGCGGGATCAGCGCGATCGGCGGCAGCGCACGGAAGAAGTTGATGAGCGGGTCGACGAAGTTGCGCACGCCGCGGTACCAGCCGATCGCGAAGCCGACCGGCACCGCCACCAGCACCCCGAGCAGCACGCCGACGAAGACGCGCTGGGTCGACATCCACACGTCCGTGGCCAGGCGGTCCTGTGCCAGTTCGTAGAACTTGGCCAGCACCGCGTGCGGCGCCGGCACCAGCGCCGGGTTGACGACCCCGCTCGCCCGCACGGCATACCACAGCGCCACGAGCGCAAGCCATGGCGCGGCGATGCGCGCCGCGACGCCGAGCGGATGGGAGGTGGCTTGCGGCTTCAATGTGACGAACGTACCATAGACCATACTTTTGACACTGGCAGTTTATAGCGCAGCGCGATGAACCACGTCCCCCGGGAAACTCCCCTGCCTTCGCCGCCGATCGCCCGGATCGAGGTGCACGTGCTGCGCTGGCCGGTGCGGGTACCGGTGCGCACCTCCTTCGGCACCATGCTCGACCGCCCGGCGGTGCTGCTGCGCATCGAGGACAGCGAGGGCGCGCACGGCTGGGGCGAGACCTGGTGCAACTTTCCGTCGTGCGGCGCCGAGCACCGGGCGCGTTTGATCGAGACGGTGCTGGCGCCGATGCTCGTCGGCCGGGCCTGGGCGACGCCGGCCGCGGCCTACGACGAGTTGACGCGACAGACCGCGGTGCTGGCGCTGCAATCGGGCGAACCGGGCCCAATCGCGCAGGCCATCGCCGGCGTCGATATCGCGCTGCACGACCTGGCGGCGCGGCGGGCCGGCGTGCCGCTGTGGCGGCGGCTCGGCCCGCGCCCCTGCGCGTCGGCTGACGACGCCCGGACCGTCCCGGTCTACGCCAGTGGCATCAACCCGGACCACCCGGGCGACACGGTGGCATCGCTGCGCGCCGCCGGCTACACCGCCTTCAAGCTCAAGGTCGGCTTCGGCGAAGAACGCGACGTGGCCAACCTGGCCGAGCTGCGGGCCGCGGCCGGCGCCGACGCCGCCGTCATGGTCGACGCCAACCAGGCCTGGGACCTCGACACCGCCGTCCGCATGGCCGGCCGGCTCGCCGCATCGGCACCCGGCTGGCTGGAGGAGCCGCTGCGGGCCGACCGGCCGTGGTCCGAATGGCAACGCCTGGCCGCCGCCTCGCCGATCCCGCTGGCGGCCGGCGAGAACGCGATGGACCTGCACGGCGAGCGCGGCTTCGACGCCCTGCTCGCGTCGCGCGCCATCGCCGTGGTGCAGCCCGACCTGGCCAAATGGGGCGGCCTGTCGGGCGTGGCGCGGGTGATCGAGCGGGTGCAGGCGGCCGGCCTGCGCTATTGCCCGCACTACCTCGGCGCGGGCATCGGCCTGCTGGCCTCGGCGCACCTGCTGGCGGCGTGCGGCGACGCCTCGGGCTGGCTCGAGGTCGACGCCAACGAGAACCCGCTGCGCAGCCTGCTGTGCCCGCCGCTGGATGCGCTGTCGAAAGGCGTCATGACCTTGCCGAGCGGCGCCGGCCTGGGCGTCGAGCCCGACCTGCCGGCCCTGCGCGACGCCTGCCGGCGCTGAGCACGCGCGGACGATTTCAGCCCGGCAGCGTGAAGTCGATCGGCGGGCAGGCCAACGCCTGCGGCTGGTGCTGCGCACGCGTCCGCGGCCCGCTGCCCGCATGCACGTCGTGCAGCAGGATGCGCGCCTCCAGTCGGTAGATGCCGGGTTGCGCGAGGTCGTACACCCCGGCCAGGTCGATCGTGACCTCGCGCCGCCCGCCGGCGGGAATGCGCAGGTACTCCGACCGCGCCGGGTCGCCGCGCTTGACGCTCGCGCCGCCGTAGGGCAGCGCGACGCCGTCGCGTTGCAACAGCACCCAGGGCGCCATCCAGCCCTCGAAGGGCGTGCCCCATTCGAGCACCTGCACCGCGACGCGGCCCGGG
>JBDSZM010000288.1:0-4609 GCA_039925165.1 Burkholderiaceae bacterium | reverse complement strand
GCCAGTGCACCATAGCCCAGCACCGCGGCGTCGCGGCTCAGCAAGGTCATGCCCTCGATCTGCGCCTGCGACAGCAGCAGGCGGTCGAACGGATCCTTGTGCAGGGCCGGCAGCAGCCGCAGGTTGGCCGCGTGCGCCACCGCGACCGGCAGCGGCAGGAAGCCGGCCGCGGCGGCGTTGGTCGCCACCGCTTGCGCATCCGCAGTGAAGTCGGGCCGTCCGAGCCCGGCCTTGATGGCGATCTCGAGCACGTTCACGGCGCTGAAATAGATGTCGTGCTCCTTCGAGGCGAGCAGCGCGCTGGCCGCCTTGCCGAGCACGGGCGAGCCGAGCATGGCCCACAGCAGCACGTGGGTGTCCAGCAGCAGCCGCATCAGGTGCCGGCGGGCGGGCCGCCCTCGAACAGTTCGAGGATCGCGCCGGCGTCCATCGCGTCGAAGTCATCCGGCACGCTGAACTGGCCCGCCATCAGGCCCAGCTTGCGCGGCACCCGGCGTTCGACATAGGGGACGAGGCGCGCCACCGGTCGGCCGGCCCGCGCGATCACCACCTCGTGTCCTTCGGTGACGCGATCGATCAGGCGCGAGAACTGGGTCTTCGCATCATGGATGTTGACGGGTTCCATCGGACTAATTCTAGTCCGCTCGGGTGGACCCGAATGCCTATGATGGCCGGCCATGTCGGTCGCGCCGCCCGCTCCCGCCCCCTCCCGCGTCGCCCTGCGCGGCGACCTGCTCGACTTCAGCGACGCCCCGGCCTGGGGCGACGTCGACCCCGCCGCGGTGCGCTGGCGGCCCGACCACTGGCTGCTGATCGAGAACGGCCGCATCGTCGGCGCGCAGCCGGCGGCGGCCCACGCGCCCGACGAGAGCTGGCAGCGCCACGACCACGCCGGCCGCCTCGTCATGCCGGGCTTCATCGACACCCACGTCCACATGCCGCAGCTCGACGTGATCGGCAGCTACGGCACCGAGCTGATCGACTGGCTCGAGACCCACACCTTCCCGGCCGAGACGCTGTATGCCGACCCCGAACGCAGCCGGCTCGGCGCCGAGCTCTTCGTCGACGCGCTGCTGGCCCACGGCACGACCTCGGCGGTGGTGTTCGCGACCTCGCACAAGGTCTCGGCCGACGCGCTCTTCGAGGTCGCTCGGCGGCGCGGCATGCGCCTGGTCACCGGCAAGGTGCTGCAGGACCGCCACAGCCCCGACGGCCTGCGCGACGACGTGGCGCAGGCCGAGCGCGACTGCATCGACGGGATCGCCCGCTGGCATGGCCGCGACCGGCTGGCCTACGCCGTGACGGTGCGCTTCGCGCCATCGAGCAGCCCGGAGCAGCTCGCGATGGCCGGCGCGCTGTGTGCCGCCGACCCGAGCCTGTACATGCAGACCCACGTGGCCGAAAACCGCGCCGAGGTGGCGTGGGCGTGCGAGCTGTTCCCGCAGGCCCGCAGCTACCTCGACATCTACGCGAGCGCCGGCCTGCTGCACCCGCGCAGCGTGCTGGCGCACGGCATCTGGCTCGACGCCGACGACCGCGCCGCGCTGCACGACGCTGGCGCGCAGATCGCGCATTGCCCGACCTCCAACCTCTTCCTCGGCAGCGGCCTGTTCGACTGGCGCGTCGCGCGCGACGCTGGTGTGGCGGTCAGCCTCGCGACCGATGTCGGCGGCGGCACCAGCCTGTCGATGGTGCGCACCCTGGCCGAGGCCTACAAGGTGCAGGCGCTGCGCGGCGAGCGCCTGACGGCCTGGTGCGCGCTGCACGCCGCCACTCGCGGCGCCGCGCAAGCGCTGCATATCGACCACGAGATCGGCTCGTTCGAGCCCGGCCGCCACGCCGACCTGTGCATCTGGGACTGGGCCGCCGATCCGCTCGCGCGGCGCCGCCTCGGCCTGGCCCGCAGCCTGCACGAGCGCGTGTTCGCGTGGCTGACGCTGGCCGACGACCGCAACCGCGTCGCCGCCTGGGTCGCCGGATGTCCGCAGTCCGGCGCAACAATCGCGGCATGAGCGCGCCGCCGTCAGCCACCCCGACCGACGCGGCGCCGCCGCTGCGGCTCGAGCTGATCGGGCTGTCCAAGCAATACCCGGCGGTCAAGGCCAACGACCGGGTCTCGCTGCGCGTCGCGCCGGGCCAGATCCACGCCGTGCTGGGCGAGAACGGGGCCGGCAAGTCGACCCTGATGAAGATGATCTACGGCGCGGTGCGGCCCGACGAGGGGGAGATCCGCTGGAACGGCCGGCCGGTGCAGATCGCCTCGCCGGCGCAGGCGCGCGCGCTCGGCATCGCGATGGTCTACCAGCACTTCAGCCTGTTCGACACCCTGACTGCGGCGCAGAACGTCTGGCTCGGCCTCGACAAGTCGCTCGGCCTGGCCGAGGTAAGCCGGCGCATCGTGCAGGTGGCGCGCGAGTACGGCCTCGACGTCGACCCGCTGCGCCCGGTCCACACGCTGTCGGTCGGCGAGCGCCAGCGGGTCGAGATCGTGCGCGCGCTGATGACGGCGCCGCAGTTGCTGATCCTCGACGAGCCGACCTCGGTGCTCACGCCGCAGGCGGTGCAGACGCTCTTCGTGACGCTGCGCCAGCTCGCGTCCGAGGGCACCAGCATCCTCTACATCAGCCACAAGCTCGACGAGATCCGCGCCCTGTGCCATCACTGCACGGTGCTGCGTGGCGGCAAGGTGACGGGTGAGGTCGATCCCACCCGCGAGACCAACGCCGGCCTGTCGAGGCTGATGATCGGCGCCGAGCCGCCGCCGCTGCAGCACCGGCCCGGACACCCCGGGGCGAGCGTGCTCGAGGTGCGCGGCCTCACGCAGGCGCCGGACGGGCCGTTCGACACCGCGCTGGCCGACATCGCCTTCGCGGTGCGCGCCGGCGAGGTGGTGGGCATCGCCGGCGTCTCGGGCAACGGCCAGCAGGAGCTGATGGCGGCGCTGTCGGGCGAGGCGCAGGGCGCGCCAGCGGGTTCGATCCGCCTGTTCGGCGCCGACATCGCGCGTGACTCGCCGCGCCGCCGGCGCGCCGCCGGGCTGCACTTCGTGCCCGAGGAGCGCCTCGGCCGCGGCGCGGTGCCCACGCTGTCGCTGGCGCAGAACACGCTGCTCACGCGCACCGGGGCGGTCGGTGCCGGCGGCTGGATCCGCAGCGCCGAGGTGACCGCGCTCGCGCGCCGTCTGATCGAGCGCTTCCGGGTCCGCGCCGGCGGGCCGGGGGCCGCCGCCAAGAGCCTGTCCGGCGGCAACCTGCAGAAGTTCATCGTCGGGCGCGAAATCGACGCGAGCCCCAGGTTGCTGATCGTGTCGCAGCCGACCTGGGGCGTCGATGTCGGCGCGGCGGCGCAGATCCGCGCCGAGCTGCTGGCGCTGCGCGACGCCGGCTGCGCGGTGCTGGTGGTGAGCGAGGAGCTCGAGGAGCTGTTCGAGGTCTGCGACCGGCTGCTGGTGATCGCCAAGGGTCGTGTCTCGCCGTCGGTCGCGACCGCGCAGGCCACGGTCGAGCAGATCGGTGTGTGGATGAGCGGGCTGTGGACAGAACCGGCCCCTGCCACGGAGGCGGCGCATGCTGAAGCTTGAGACCCGCCCCGAACCGTCGCGGTTGATGTCGGTCGCCTCGCCGCTGCTGGCGCTGGCGATCACGGTCGTGATCGGCGCGCTGCTGTTCGCGCTGCTCGGCAAAGACCCGGTGCGCGGCCTGCAGGTGTTCTTCGTCGAGCCGGTAAAGAGCCTCTACGCGCTGTCCGAACTGGCGATGAAGGCGACGCCGCTGATCCTCATCGCGCTCGGACTGGCGGTGTGCTTCCGCTCGAACGTCTGGAACATCGGTGCCGAGGGCCAGTTCGTGCTCGGCGCGATCGCGGCCAGTGGCGTGGCGATGCAGGCCGGACCGGCCACCGGCGGCTGGATCGTGCTGCCGGTGCTGTTGGCCGGTGTGGCGGGTGGCATGGCCTGGGCGGCGATCGTCGCGCTGCTGCGCGACCGCTACAACGCCAACGAGATCCTGGTCAGCCTGATGCTCGTCTACGTCGCCGAGTTGGTGCTGGCCTACTTGGTTTACGGGCCGTGGAAGGACCCGGCCGGCTACAACTTCCCACAGACCATCACCTTCCTCAAGTCGACCCAGGTGCCGCGGCTGTTCGACGGCAACCTGCGGGTCAACGCCGGGCTGGTGCTGGCGCTGCTGGCGGTCGCCGGCTTCTGGATCCTGATGTTCCGCACCTATGCCGGTTTCCAGCTGCAGGTCGGCGGGCTCGCACCGGCGGCGGCGCGCTATGCCGGCTTCTCGTCGCGCCGCGCGCTCTGGACCGCGCTGCTGCTGTCGGGTGCGATGGCCGGCCTCGCCGGCGCGCTCGAAGCGGCCGGGCCGCTCGGCCAGCTCACGCCGCACGTGCCGGCGGGCTACGGCTTCGCCGCCATCATCGTCGCCTTCGTCGGCCGGCTGCACCCGCTGGGCATCGTGTTCTCGGCGGTGCTGATGAGCATGTTCTATATCGGCGGCGAACTCGCCCAGTCGCGCCTGGGCCTGCCCAAATCGCTGACCGGCGTGTTCCAGGGGCTCTTGTTGTTCACCCTGCTGGCTTGCGATACCTTGATCCACTATCGGCT
>JBDSZM010000287.1:0-6141 GCA_039925165.1 Burkholderiaceae bacterium | reverse complement strand
CGCCAGACGCGGATGGCCAAGCGCATGCGCTGCGGGCAGGTCTACATCAATACCTACGGCGCCGGTGGCGGCGTCGAACTGCCGTTCGGCGGCGTCAAGCGCAGCGGCCACGGCCGCGAGAAGGGCTTCATGGCGCTGGAGGAATTCTGCGTCGTGAAGACGGTGGTCCAGTACCACGGCCGCTGACCGATCGGGGACGGAAACGACTGATGAGATTGCCAGGACCCGCTCCCATCCACAGGGCCCGCAGCGCATGAGCGCCGCTCGGC
Source organism: Burkholderiaceae bacterium (assembly GCA_039925165.1). Lineage (GTDB taxonomy): Bacteria > Pseudomonadota > Gammaproteobacteria > Burkholderiales > Burkholderiaceae_C > JBDSEG01. The sequence goes on along the minus strand of JBDSZM010000287.1, from coordinate 5,872 downwards.
CGCTGCTCGCACTCGATGCCGACGGGGTGTTGCTCGACTTCCACCTCGGCTACGCCATGGCCTGGCAACGCGCGTTCGGTGCCATGCCGGCCGAACGCGATCCGAAGGCGTACTGGCCGATGGACCGTTGGGACGTGAGCCGGCTCGACGCCGACAAGCGCGCGCACTTCCGCCAGTTCTTCGATGCGCAGTTCTGGTCCACGGTGCCGGCGATCGAGGGCGCCGTCGCGGCCTGCGATCGACTGCACGCGGCAGGCTATGCGCTGGTGTGCGTCTCGGCGCTCGACGAGGAATTCCAGGACGAGCGGCTGCGCAACCTGCGCGACCTCGGGTTTCCGATCGACCGCGTCATCGCCACCGGCAATGCGCCCGGCGACATCAGCCCGAAGGCGGATGCGATCGAGGTCCTGCGGCCCGTCGCCTTCGTCGACGACTACCTGCCCTATCTGCGCGGCCTGCCGGCGTCGGTCCACACCGCACTGGTACTGCGCGCGCTCAACGGCAGTCCGAACGTGGGCGACGACCTGGCCCTGGCCGATTCGGTGCACGACGACCTCGGTCACTTTACCGACCACTGGCTTGGGCGCTGAGTCGAGGCGCCGCGCGCGGCGGCGGCTCAGGCCAGCACGCGCAGCAGCCAGCGATTGAGGTCGGCGATTTCCTGCGGACACACCGAGTGCGGCATGGCGTACTCGTGCCACTCGACCGGGTAGCCGAGCGCCGTCAGGGCGTCGCGCGAGGCGACCGCGCGGGCGATCGGTATCACGCCGTCGCTGCGGCCGTGCGCCATGAAGATCGGCAGGTCGTGGTGATCGGGGTGGCGCTCGGCGGCGGCCTTGGCGGCCAGCGGCAGATAGCCCGAGAGGCAGGCCAGTCCGGCCAGCCGCTGGCTGTGCCGCAGCCCCGTCATCAGCGTCATCGCGCAGCCCTGCGAAAAGCCGGCCAGGACGATGCGCGAGGCCGGCACGCCGCGCGCGATTTCCTTGGCGATCAGCGCTTCGACCAGCCCCTGCGAGGCGCGCAGGCCGGCTTCGTCCTCCGGTCCGGCCGGGCCGAGGATGTCGTACCACGCCGGCATGACGTAGCCGCCGTTGATCGTCACCGCGCGGGTCGGGCTGTGCGGGAAGACGAAGCGCACCGGGCCGACCGGGTCGAGCGACAGTTGCTCGGCGACCGGCACGAAGTCGTTGCCGTCGGCCCCCAGGCCGTGCAGGATGATGACGCTGCCGCGTGGTGGCGCGGCGGTTTCGATTTCGATGCTGACAAGCGACATGTTGGACCGGCGTGGACGAGGACGCGCCAGTCTAGCGGCGGGCCTTCAGAGCCGGAAGTCGTAGTCGATCAGCAGCGGGGCGTGGTCGGAAAAGCGTTGCTCGAGGTAGATGTGCTCGCTGCGCGCGAGCCGGGCCACGCCGGGGGTGGCCAGGTGGTAGTCGATGCGCCAGCCGACGTTCTTCGCGTAGGCCTGCCCGCGATTGCTCCACCAGGTGTATTGCTCGGGGTGCGGGTTGAGCGTCCGGAAGACGTCGACCAGGCCGAGCTCGTCGAAGCAGGCGCTGAGCCAGGCGCGCTCCTCGGGCAGGAAGCCGCTGTTCTTGCGATTGCCGCGCCAGTTCTTGAGGTCGATCTCCTGGTGCGCGATATTGATGTCGCCGACCAGGATGAACTCGCGCTCGGACGCCAGCCGCTGGAGGTGCGGCAACATCAGCGCGAGGAAGCGGAACTTGGCGAGCTGACGCAACTCGCCGCTCGAGCCGCTCGGAAAGTAGCAGCTCGCGATGCTGAGCTTTTGCAGCCCCGCGCGCGCCGGGTCGTCGAATTGCGCCTCGACATAGCGCCCCTCGGCGTCGAACTCGGGGTCGCCGATGCCGCTCACGACCGCGCTGGGCGCGTGGCGCGTATACAGGCCCACGCCCGAGTAGCCCTTCTTGTCCGCATAGTGGAAATGGCCGGCCATGCCGGCCACGCGCTGGTAGCGGCCGAGCACCGTGTCGGCCTGGGCCTTGATCTCCTGCACCCCCATACAATCGGCCGCGACGCCTTCGGCCCAGGCCTCGAAACCCTTGCTCGCGGCCGAGCGGATGCCGTTCAGATTCAGCGACACGAGACGAAACACAGGACCCCCATGAGCGACGCCAGCGACCGCCTCGCCCGGGATTTCGTGCGGTTCTCGGTCGAGGCGGGGGTCCTGAGATTCGGCGAATTCCGGACCAAGGCGGGACGGCTGTCGCCTTACTTCTTCAACGCCGGACTGTTCGACGACGGCGCCAAGCTCGCCCGCCTGGCGCAATTTTATGCACGCCGCCTCGCTGCCAGCGGCCTTGGGTTCGACATGGTGTTCGGCCCGGCCTACAAAGGCATCGCCCTCGCAGCCGCGCTCGCGATCGAGCTGTCGCGCGACGGTCGCGCCGTGGCCTACGCCTACAACCGAAAAGAGGCCAAAGATCACGGCGAGGGCGGAACCCTGGTCGGCGCCCCCCTGAAGGGGCGGGTGCTGATCGCCGATGATGTGATCTCGGCCGGCACCTCGGTGCGCGAGTCGATCGGCCTGATCCGGGCCGCTGGCGGCACGCCGTGTGGCGTGGTGCTGGCGCTGGATCGGCAGGAACGGGCCGGCGACGGCGGCGTCGATGCGGCGTGGTCGGCCGTGCAGGAGGTCGAGCGGGGCTCGGGATTGCCGGTGGCGGCGGTGGCGACGCTGGCGGATCTGCTGGCCTACCTGCAGTCGGCCGACGATCCGGCGCTGTCGGCGCATGCCGGCGCCGTGGCGGCCTACCGCAAACGATATGGAGTCTGAATGAACGCGAACATGAAGATGGCTGGCCGCGCTGCCCTGATCGGGTGGTTGCTCGGTGCGCCTGCGATCCTCATGGCGCAGCCGGTGATCTTCAGTTGCACCGATGCCACCGGCAAGCGCCTCAACTCGGACCGGCCGCTGATGGAGTGCGCCGGCCGCGAGCAGCGCGTGCTCAACGGCGACGGCTCGCTGAACCGCCTGGTGCCGCCGGCCATGACCGCCGACGAACGTACGGCGCACGAGGAGCGCGAGCGCCGCATCGCGGTCGAACGAACCGCCAAGCTCGAGGCGGTGCGGCGCGACCGCAACCTGCTCAGCCGCTTTCCGAGCGAGGCCATGCACGACGCCGCGCGCGCCGCCGCGCTCGACGACATTCGCAACGCATCGCGCACCTCGCAGGCCCGGCTGGTTTCGCTGGCCACCGAGCGCAAGCCGCTGATGGTCGAGGCGGAGTTCTATGCCGGCAAGGCATTGCCGGCCAAGCTGCGCGGCCAGCTCGATGCGATCGACGCCGCGGTCGAGGCGCAGAAGAGCATCAACGTCAACCAGCAGGCCGAGATGGTGCGCGTCAATGCGCTCTTCGACGCCGACCTGGCGCGGCTGCGCCGGCTGTGGGCCGGGGCCGAGCCGGGCACCTTTGGCAGCAAGCCTTCGGCGGGGACCGGGGTGGCGATGGCCGCCGCGCCGGCCTCGTCGCCGCGCAGCTCGCGCTGAGTTCGACCGCGACAGTCGTCTGCCGCTCGCGTCTCAGTCGAGCTTTCTCTTGAGCAGCGCGCCGACCGCCTCGGGGTTGGCCTTGCCGTGGCTCGCCTTCATCGCCTGGCCGACCAGCGCGTTGAAGGCCTTTTGCTTGCCGGCGCGGTATTCCTCGACCGATTTGGCGTTGCCCGCCAGCATCGCATCGACGATGCGCTCGAGCTCGGCGCTGTCGCTCATCTGGCGCAGGCCGCGCGACTCGATCAGCGCATCGACATCGGCGCTTTCGCCATTCCAGAGCGCATCGAAGAGTGCGCGCGCCGCGCTGTTGGAAAGGGTCCCGTCGGCGACCCGGCCGACCAGGCGCGCGAGCACCGTCGCCCCGACCGGGCTCGCGTCGATGTCGATCGTCTGCGCGTTGAGGCGCCGCGACACCTCGCCCATCAGCCAGTTGGCCACCAGCTTCGGCTGCCCGCAGTCGCGCGCCGCGGCCTCGAAATACGCCGCAAACGACTTGCTCTGCGTCATCAGGGCGGCGTCGTGCGCCGGCAGGCCGTAGGCGGTCTGCAACCGGGCGGCCATGGCGGCGGGCAGCTCGGGCATGCCGGCGCGCACGCGCTCGATCCACTCGGGTGCGATCACCAGTGGCGGCAGGTCGGGGTCCGGGAAGTAGCGGTAGTCGTGCGCGTCTTCCTTGCTGCGCATGGCCCGCGTCTCGCCGGTATCGGGATCGAACAGCACGGTCGCCTGCTGGACCCTGCCGCCGTCCTCGATCAGGTCGATCTGCCACTGCACTTCGTAGTCGATCGCCTGCTGCATGAACTTGAAGCTGTTCAGGTTCTTGATCTCGCGCCGGGTGCCGAGCTCAGCACCCGGGCGGCGCACCGAGACGTTGGCGTCGCAGCGGAAACTGCCCTCCTGCATGTTGCCGTCGCACACGCTGAGCCAGACCACGAGCGTGTGCAGGGCGCGTGCATAGGCGGCCGCTTCGGCGCTGCTGCGCATGTCGGGCTCGGTCACGATTTCGAGCAGCGGCGTGCCGGCGCGGTTGAGGTCGATGCCCGACTGGCCCTGGTAGTCCTCGTGCAGCGACTTGCCGGCGTCTTCTTCGAGGTGGGCGCGGGTCAGGTCGACCTTGCGCGCGACGCCGTCGAGGAAGAATTCGATCACCCCGCCCTGCACCACCGGCGTCTCGTACTGGCTGATCTGATAGCCCTTGGGCAGGTCGGGATAGAAGTAGTTCTTGCGCGCGAAGATCGACTGCGGCGCAATCTTCGCGCCCACTGCCAGGCCGAAGGCAATCGCGCGTTCGACCGCGCCGCGGTTAGCCACCGGCAGCGTGCCCGGCAGCGCCAGGTCGACTGTCGACGCCTGCGTGTTGGGCGCCGCGCCGAAGGTGGTGCTGGCACCGCTGAAGATCTTCGAGCGCGTCGACAGCTGGGCGTGGGTCTCGATGCCGATCACGACCTCGTAGCCACGGGTCAGCGGCGGGGCGGTGGGGTTCATGGTGTCAGGGGCCGGCCGGCGCACGCTGGTGCCAGTCGGTCGCCCGTTGCAGCGCGTGGGCGGTTTGCAGCAGCGTGGCCTCGTCGAAGTAGTTGCCGATGAGCTGCAGACCGACCGGCAGGCCGTATTCGCCGAAGCCGGCCGGCACGCTCATGCCGGGCAGTCCGGCCAGGCTCGCCGGCAGCGTGAAGATGTCGGCCAGGTAGCTCGCGACCGGATCGTCGCGCCGGGCACCGAGCGCCCAGGCCACCGTCGGTGCGACCGGCCCGGCCACCACGTCGCAGTGCTTGAAGCAGGCCTGGAAGTCGTCGGCCACCATCCGGCGCAGCTTTTGCGCCTGCAGGTAGTAGGCGTCATAGTAGCCGTGCGACAGGACGTAGGTGCCGATCATGATCCGGCGCTTGACCTCGGCGCCGAACGCTTCGCTGCGGCTGTGCCGATAGAGCTCCTGCAGGTCGGCGTAGTGCTCGGCGCGATGACCGTAGCGCACGCCGTCGAAGCGCGACAGGTTCGACGACGCCTCGGCCGGGGCGATCAGGTAGTACACCGGAATCGAGAGCTCCGTGCGCGGCAGCTGCACGTCGACGAGCGTCGCGCCGAGGCGAGCCAGTTCGCCGAGGGCAGCGCGCAGCGTCGCCTCGACGTCGGCGGCGAGCGCAGCGGGGAAGAATTCCTTCGGCACGCCGATCCGCAGGCCGTGCAGCGGCGTGCCGGCGCCGGCGCCTTCGCGGGCCTGCGCGAGCGCTGCGTGGAAGTCCTGAGGCGGACGCTCGGCGCTGGTCGAGTCGAGCGGATCGAAGCCGCTCATCGCGCCCAGCACGAGCGCACAGTCCTCCGCGCTGCGCGCCATCGCGCCAGCCTGGTCGAGGCTCG
>JBDSZM010000286.1:0-5008 GCA_039925165.1 Burkholderiaceae bacterium | reverse complement strand
GCACGCTCGAGTTCGAGGACCAGCGGCCGTTCTACGACTGGCTGCTCGACACCCTGTGCACGCTCGGCCTGCTGGCCCAGCCGCGCCCGCATCAATACGAATTCGCGCGCCTGAACCTGACCTACATCGTCACCAGCAAGCGCAAGCTGCGCCAGCTCGTCGCCGAGGGCCACGTCGAGGGCTGGGACGACCCGCGCATGCCCACGCTGGTCGGCATGCGCCGGCGCGGCTACACGCCGGCGAGCATCCGGCTGCTGGCCGAGCGCAGCGGCGTGAGCAAGTCCGGCGGCTGGATCGACTACGGCGCGCTCGACATCGCGCTGCGCGACGACCTCGACCCGAAGGCGCCGCGCGCCAACGCCGTGCTGGACCCGCTGCCGCTGCGCCTCATCAACTTCGCCGAGGTCTTCGGCAGCGACGCGCACCGCGAGCCCTGCCACGCGCCGAGCCTGCCGGGCAGCCAGGCGGCCGCGCCCGGGGCGCAACCGCATGCCGACGCCGCCACGCCGTCCGCGCAGCGCGCGTTCGCACTGACACGCGACGTGTGGATCGAGCGCGAGGACTACATGGCGGTGCCGGCCAAGGGTTACTTCCGCCTCTATCCGCCGCAGGCCGACGCCCATGGAAACCTCGGCGCCGGCGGCCGGGTACGGCTCAAGTACGGCTACGTCATCGAATGCTGCGGCCATGAACAAGACGCTGCGGGCACGGTGACCCGCGTGCTGGCGCGGCTGGTACCCGACACCAAGAGCGGCACGCCGGGCGCGTCGGCGATCAAGGTCAAGGGCGTGGTGACCTGGGTCGGCGCCGGCGACGCGCTCGAGGCCGAGTTCCGCCTCTACGACCGCCTGTTCACCGAGGCGCAGCCCGACGCCGGCGGGCGCGACATGTTGAGCGTGCTCAACCCCCACAGCAAGCGCGTCGTGCGCGGCGTCGTCGAGCCGGGCCTGGCGAGCGCGCGGCCGGGCGAGCGCTTCCAGTTCGAGCGCCACGGCTACTTCGTGGCCGACGCGAGCGATCATCGCGACGGACGGCGCGTCTTCAATCGAACCACGACGTTGAAGGACACCTGGCAGAGCTGACGTGGCCTCAGGCGGCACCCGCTCCGGAGCGGGTGCCGCGCCGGCTCGCCGAGCGCGATTTCACCCGAGCCCGAACCGCTCGCTCAGTGCGGCTTGCGCGGCGGCCGAAACGACGCCGGCCGGATCACATTGCCGTCGCGGTGCACGCCATCGCGCGCCCGGCGCAGGGCCTCGTCGGCGACGCGCCGGGCATCGGCATGGCTCGAACGCCAGTGCCACAACCGCTGCGCTTGCTGCGCGCTGCGCTGCCAGGTCCGTCGCGACGCTGCGTCGAAGCGGGCCCGCCGTCGTTCGCTCAGCGTCAAGCGCAGCAGCATGACCCCGCAGGCAAGAACGATGAGGACGGCAAAGGCGGTTTCGAACATGGCACTCCGGGCACTTCGGGGCGACGCTGTTGTGCGTCGATGCGCCGATGGTACGGGTAGGAGATTGCCCACAGCAAGCGCGTTGCTCACCCTACACCCCGCGGCTCGGGCGCATGCCACATTCGAGCCGGTCGTCTGGCCCGGTCCGGCAGACGTTATGAGTGTTCCACTTCCAAGGTGTATCGATGAACCATCTACGCAAGCTCATGCTGATGCTGCCGCTGTTGTCGGCATTCATCGCCGCTGCGCCGGCCCAGGCCCAGCAAGAACCGCAGATCAACGGCTTCGACCTCGAGCAGGTCGAGCAACTCACCCCCGGCACCGAACTCAATTTCATCCTGTACGGCACGCCGCGCGCCCGCGCTGCGTTGAGCGTCGAGGGCGCGCAGCGTGATCTGGTGCTGGTCGAGTCGCAGCCCGGCGTCTATCGCGGCGTCTATACGATCAGCCGGCGCGACAAGCTGATGCCGGCGAGCACGGTCACGGCCAACCTGCGCAGCGGCAACCGGGTCGCCAGTGCGGTCCTCGACGAGCCGCTGCTGGCCGGCTGGAATCCGCCGACCCCTGTCGGGCAGATGCCGCGGATCGAGCGGCTGGACTTTCTGCCCGCCGTCTCTTCCAACGCTCCGCCGGCCCTGCAGATGGTGCTCTACGGCACCCCCGGCGGTCGCGCCAGCGCCCGCATCGCGGGTGCCGAGGGCCGCGTGATGCTGCAGGAAGGCCGTCCGGGCGAATACCGCGGCAGCTACACCCTGCGCCCCGACGAGCGGCTGACTGTCGGTACCGACGTCAGAGCCAATCTGCGCGTCGATGACCGCCGCGTATCGACCAACTTCACGCTGCCGATCGCAGCGAGTGGCACGCCGCCGCGCGAGATTCGCCCGGTGGCTGGCGGCTGGTGCGCAGAGTGCGGCGTGGTCGCCGCGATCAACCGGGTCGAGGTCAACGGTGATGGCAACTATGTCGGCGCGCTGGCTGGCGGTGTCTTGGGCGCGGTGGTCGGCAGCCAGGTCGGCAAGGGCGACGGCCGCACCGCCGCGCAAATCGCCGGGGCGCTCGGCGGCGCGTTGGCGGGTCGGGAGATTCAGCGTCGTTCGGGGAACCGGACCGAGCACTTCGAGGTGCTGGTCGACATGCGCAACGGCGGTCAGCAGACCGTGAGCTACAACGTGCCGCCCGACGTGGCCGTTGGGGATCGGGTTCGCCTGACCAGCAACGGGCTGGTGCGCGACCGCTGACCCCATCGAGCATTCACCGCTCGACGAAAAGCGCCGTACTCACGGCGCTTTTTCTTGGCCGACGCTTTGTGTCCGATCCGACAATTCGCGTCATGCCGCACAACTTTCCATTGCAAGAACTCTGCGGCCAGATGGACCGGGGAGAGATCGACCGCGAGGAGTTCGTCCAGCGCTGTACCCAACACGTGGCGCGCGAGATCGGTTGCTCGCGCGCCGGCATCTGGATCTTCGTCGAGACCGCCGAGGGCCGCGTCCTGCGTTGCCTGGGCATGTACGACGCGATCCGGGGTCGATCGGCGCAGGTGTCCGACGAGAGCGGCCCGCAGGTCTCGGCCTATTTCGACGCGCTGGCGCGCCACGGACACGTGCTTGCGGTCGATGCCCGCAGCCACCCCGCCACGGCCGGCTTTTTCGAGCAGAAGCTGCTTGCGAGCGATGTGCATTCGCTAATGGCGGCGAGCTTTGGCATCAACGGCAAGCTCTTCGGCGCGTACACCTGCACCCAGGTCGGCGAGCCGATGACCTGGAGCCTGCGTCAGCTCGCGGCGCTGAAGGAGATCGGCGCCCGCAGCAGCCTGGCGCTCAGCGGCGCCACGACCGCGCAGCTACTGCAGACGATGCCGGCCCACCTGTGAGCTGAGACGCAGCGCGCTGCAGGCGCAGCGACACCGATGCGATGATCGGCGGATCGCAACTTCGAATGCCACCTGATGACAGCCGTATCCCACTCGCGCCTGGCCTGCACGCGCGCGACTGTCGGCCTGCTGCTGTTCGTCGCGGCGGCTGCGCATGCGCAGTCCGCTTCGACGCCGGCCGCCACGGCCGCTTCGGCCCCCGTCGTCACGCCGAGCGGCCTCTCGATCGTCACGCTGCGTGAGGGCACTGGGCCCATGCCCGTGGCGAGCGACCAGGTCAAGGTCCACTATCGCGGCACGCTGCCCGACGGCAAGGAGTTCGACAGCTCGTACCAGCGCGGCGCGCCGGCCACCTTCGGCCTGTCGCGCGTCATCAAGTGCTGGACCGAGGGCGTCCAGCGAATGCGGGTCGGCGGCAAGGCGCGCCTCACCTGCCCGCCGGCCATCGCCTACGGGGAGCGCGGCGCGGGCGGGATCATCCCGCCCAATGCCACGTTGGTGTTCGACGTTGAATTGCTCGAGATCGTCGGGCGCTGAGCGCGTCGCGCCGCGATGCCAGGTCTCAGATCAGATCTTCGACCGCGAGCGCGTGGTACTTGACCGCCATCGGCGCGTCGTGGCGCTGGGCGGCGTCCTTGACCTTGGCGGCGCTGTCGTCGTCCGGGGCGTAGACCAGCACCCAGCGGCAGCCCTGGCGAGACAGGCTGACATAGCGGCGCATCAACGTGATCTCATAGCCGAAACCGGCAAAGTCGCTGGCGCCTTTCAGCATCGCGGCCATATCGTCATGGCCTTCTTCAGCGCCGAAGTGCAGCACGTCTTCAGGGACAAATCCCTGCCCGAGCAAATCCTTCTCGAAGGCGATCGCCTGCGCGGTGTCCGGCACGGCCACCATCACATGATCGACCGGTTTGAACGAGCCGAGCGACGTCGGCAGATCGGCTTTGGCGAGACGACGGGACATGGCGCACCTTTGCTGGCAATGCGATGAAGCGCCAAATCTAGCCGCATCGACTCACGCCAGACAGCGGCCTCGGTCCCGACCCGGCGTCGGACTCGGCCTACCGCCACTACCGCATTGCGGCCTGCAAGGGCCGTTTTCGCCAACGTTGAAAAGCAGACACCGCCCCCAGAACCAGCGCGCCCGCAAGCACGCCCACCAGCGCCTGACCGAGGCTGTTCAGCAGCCATTCCACCGCGCCACCAGCCACGCTCGCAGCCAGCGCTTCGAGGCCGTGAGCCAGCGCGGGGATGCCGTGGACGAGGATGCCGCCGCCGACCAGGAACATCGCCGCGGTGCCGGCCACCGACAAGCCCTTCATGAGCCAGGGTGCAGCCGCAAGGATCGCCCGCCCGGCGCCGCGCTGAAAGCCAGCCCAGCCACCGCGGCCGCTGCGCCGGCTCAGGTACAGCCCGCCATCGTCGAGCTTGACGATGCCAGCGACAAAGCCGTAGACGCCGATCGTCATGACGACCGAGATCGCCAGAAGGACGCCGAGCTGGGTCAAAAAATCGGACTGCGCGACGGTACCCAGTGTGATGGCGATGATCTCGGCCGACAGAATGAGGTCGGTGCGGACCGCGCCCTTGACTTTGTCCTTCTCCAACGCCACCGGGTCGACCTTCGGGTCGGCGAGCGCGCTGACCCGCTTCGCATGTTCGGCCGCATCGTCGTCCGCGCTGTGCAT
>JBDSZM010000285.1:0-5281 GCA_039925165.1 Burkholderiaceae bacterium | reverse complement strand
GCTCAAGGTCGCCTGCCAGGGTCGCAGCGCGCTGAGTGCCGTGCTGGCCGGCGATGCCGAGCCGGCCACCCTGCTGGCCGGCGCGCACGTGGCCTGGCGTTACCCGCTGCAGGTCGAGCTCGAGCCGCTGGCGGCCGACGGCTTTGCGACCCTGGCACTCGCGGCGCCAGCGGCCCCGGCCGCCGCCGCCGCCGCAATCGTCGGCGATTGCGGCCTGCGGCCGCGGCCCGATGGCATCGGCTGGGAATGGCACTACGGGCTGCGGATCGAGCCGCTCGTGCTGGCCACCACCCTCAGCGATCCACTGGTCGGGATATCGCAGCAGAGCCGGGCGCTGCTGCCCGCCCTGACGCTGGTCGACTGGGCCGCGCCGTGACGATGGAGCGTGTCCTGATGCTGACGCTCGAGTCGGTCGGCTGTGCCGTCGAGGCCCGGCTCAACGGCATGCCGGTGGCCGCGCTCGGACCGGCCGGCGGACGCGTCGCGGTCGCGGTCCACGAGTACACCCTGTCGGGCCGCAACCAGCTCGGCCTGGCGATCGGCACTGCAGCGCCCGGGGCGGTCGCGCAGCCGCGCGTCGCCACCGCGGCGGTCTGGGCGCGGGCTCGCCTCATGCTCGTGCGGCAGGGCCATGCGCCGGTCGACGAGCGCTCGCGCGAGCTGGCGGCGCTCGACTGGGCGGCGGCCGAGGGCAGCAGCTACGAGACGCCGGCGCTGCGCACGAGCGAGGTCGACCTGCCGGTCAATTTCCAGCGCTGGCGCTGGCTCGACGCACCGCCGATCGCGCTCAACCCGGCGGTCCAGCGCCAGGTGCTCGAGTTCGTCCAGCAGCTTGCGCTCGAACTCGGTCGCGGCAATCCCGACCCCTGGCTGGCTGCGGCACGGCTGCGCTTCGACGAGCTGGCGCTCGCCTATCAACGACCCGCCGGCGAGGGCGTGCAGCGCTTTCGCGACCACCTGCAGGCACTGCACGTCGCCAAGGCCTTGAAGATCGTGCCCCCCACCGCCGATGAACTGGTGCTGCGGCCGCTGGTCGACGGCCGACTGCTCGAGTGCGTGACGCCGCTAGGCGCAGCAGTGCTGCGGACCCAGAATGACGCACCGCTGGCCAACCACGCCTGGCCGATCCGGCTCGCGATGGTCGACGCGAAGATTTATGTGCTGCGCTGAAGCGCGCCGGCATTTGCAGCAGCCACAACCGGGAGCGCGTTCGTGATCAGCATCAGCGTCGTGTCGTACAACGGAGCGGCCGTAACGCCGTCCCTGTCGGCCCACTTCGACGAGACCGGCGGCAGCATCGGCCGGGCCGACACCAACCCGCTGGTCCTGCCCGACCCCGAACGCACCATCTCGCGCATCCACGCGCAGGTGGTCTTTCGAGGCGGCGCCTACGCCATCATCGACCGCGGCAGCAACGCCATCCTGGTCAACGGCCGGCCGGTCGGTAACGGCCAGGAGGCGCCGCTGAAGCCGGGCGACGAGGTCCAGATCGGCGGCTACCTTCTGCGCGTCGCGGCCGGTGCGCCGGCATCGTCGCGCGGGGCGTCGGTCGACCCGTTCGCAGATTTCGGCGGGCTGGCGGCGCCGTCGCCGCCGCCCGGAATGACGCCGACCGGCGGGGGGTTCCCGGATCCGCTCGGCGGCCTGGGCCGGCGCGCGTCCGCACCCGCAGTGACGCCGACCGCGGCGCCCGCCGCGGGGCTGCCCGAGGACTGGAACCCGTTCGCGCCGGGCGGTGCCCCCGCGGCGGCACCGCGGGCCGACCCGTTCGGCGCATCGTTCGGCGCGCCGGCCGGGGGCCGGGCCGATTTCGGTCTCGAGGTCGCGGGCCGCGGCCCGGCGCCACTGATTCCGGACTTCGGCGGACCGGGGTCGGGCGCTCCGGGGGGCGACTCGATCGACCGCCTGTTCGGTCTCGGCTCCGGCAGCGCCGGCGGCTCGGCCGACCCGTTCGCCAACTCGGCGCTCGGCCAGGCCGCGGCGATGCCCAACATGTCGGCCCATGCCGATCCGATGCAGTCGCTGCGCAGCGTCACCCGTGCCAGCGCCTCGGCGGCACCCGATCACCTGTCGGAATTGCAGGCGCCGTTCAACCTGGCTCCGATGTCGGCGCCGCCTGCGGCGTCCGCCTCACCGACCGCCGCGGCACCGGCCGTGGTGGCCCCCAAGGGTGCGGTCATGTCCTGGGACGAGCCTTCGGGCGAGAGCCGCACCCTGATTCGGGCCAAGGCGGCACCTGCGCCAGCGGCAGCCGCCATGCCGGCTGCGTCGCCGGTGTTTGCGTCGCCCGCCTACGCGCCGACGCCTGCCGCGCCGATGGCGGCGGCACCGATCGCCGGAACACCGATCGCCGCGCCCGGCAGCGCCGCAGCGCCGCCCTCCTTGGCGCTGCCCGACTTCGCGCCGCCGACACCGATCGCGGCGCCCGCACCGACGGTCGCGACCGCGCCGCCGGCGCCGGCCGCCGCGGTCGATCTCGCCGCGCTGACCGCCGCGCTGCGCGCCGGCCTGGCGACCGACGGTCTTCCGCCGACGCCGCTCACACCCGAACTGATGCTGCTGCTCGGCCAGCTGCTGCACGAGGCCACGCGCGGCACCGTCGACCTGCTGGTCGCGCGTGCGGCGCTCAAGCGCGAGGTGCGGGCCGAGGTCACGATGATCGTGGCGCGCGAGAACAATCCGCTCAAGTTCTCGCCCTCGGTCGATGTCGCGCTCGGCCATCTGCTCGGCCCGACCGCGCGCGGCTTCATGCCGCCCGCGCTGGCGATGCGCGATGCGTACGACGACCTGCGGGCCCACCAGTTCGGCTTCCTGGCCGGCATGCGGGCGGCGCTCGAGGGCGTGCTGCTGCGCTTCCAGCCGGCCGCGCTCGAGGCCAAGTTGACCCAGAAGTCGGTGCTCGACAGCCTGCTGCCCTCGGGTCGCAAGGCGCGCATGTGGGACCTCTTCAACGAGCTCTACACGCAGATCTCCAGCGAGGCCGCCGACGATTTTCACGAGCTCTTCGGCAAGGCCTTTCTGAAGGCCTACCAGGCCCACATCGATGAACTCGCGCGCGACCGGGGAACCTGAAATGAAACGACCTCCAGCTCACTTGGTTCGCGGCCCCCGAGGGGCGCGTCAGTCCCTTCGGACGGCCGGGCGGAACTGACATGCAGCTCGAACTCGCGATCCTGTCGCGCCGCGGCGGCCGCTCGTACAACGAGGACGCCTGCGGACACTGGCACTCGGACGAGCACCTGTGCTGCGTGGTCGCCGACGGCGCGGGTGGGCACGGCGGCGGCGACGTGGCGTCCAAGCTCGCGGTGCGCCACCTGATCGCGCGCTACGCCGAGCAGCCGCTCGCGAGCCCGGCAGCGATCCGCGGCCTGATCGAGAACGTCAACCGCGAGGTCATCGCGCACCGCGAGGACGCGGTTTCGCAACAGCACATGCACAGCACCGTGGTGTCGCTGTTCATCGACCTGCAGCGCAACCGCGTCACCTGGGGCCACTGCGGCGACTCGCGCCTGTACGCTTTTCGCGGCGGCCGCATCGCGGCGCGCACCCGCGACCACAGCCTGGTCCAGTCGCTGGTCGACGGCGGCATGCTGACACCGGATCGCATGCGCAGCCACCCGCAGCGCAGCGAGCTGCTGTCGGCCCTCGGCGTCGCACCGGCCGACCTGCAGGTCGGCGTTTCCGACGAAGCTTGGGTGCTCGCCGCGGGCGATGTCTTCCTGCTGTGCACCGACGGGGTCTGGGAGTACGTCGACGATGCGCCGATGGAGCAGGCGCTGTCGCAGGCCGCGAGCCCGCACGCCTGGCTCGAAGCCCTCGAACGCTTCGTATTGCAGGCCGCGGCCGACAAGCCGAGCCATGACAATTTCAGCGCGCTGACGGTGTGGGTCGGCGAGGCCGCGGCCTGACCCGGCGCCTTCAACGCAGCGAGCAAGGACGACGAATCATGCCGAAGCAGGTATGCATGGGCGCGCTACTCAAGTGCAGCATGGGTCTGGCGCCGAGCAGCCTGGTGGTGCTGCCGAAAAACCGCGTGATGACGTCCTTCGTGCCGGCCGCCAACATCATGGATCACGTGCCGATGATGAACATCATGCCGTTCGGCGTATGCACCAGCCTGGCCAATCCGACCGTCGCCGCCGCGACTGCAGCCGCGCTCGGCGTGTTGACGCCGATGCCGTGCATCCCCAACACGCCGGCGCCATGGGTGCCGGGCGCGCCGACCGTCCTGATCGCCAACATGCCGGCGCTCGACAACACCTCCAAGCTGATGTGCGTGTGGGCCGGGGTGATCGAGGTGACGATGCCGGGGCAGTTCACCCACGACATCCCCTGACCGGCGCGCCGGCTATTGCTGGACTTGGCGGCCGATCTCGACCCGGCGGTTCTCGGCCGCGGTCGGGTTGCTCGCGTTCTTCAGTTCCTTGGCACCGAGGCCGACGATCACCAGCATCTCGGGTTCGGCGCCCTTCTCGACCAGGTAGCCCTTGACCGCCTCGGCGCGCCGCAGCGACAGCGCCTGGTTGGCCTCGGGCGTGCCGGACGCGTCGGCATGACCGACCACGCGCACCTGGCGGCCCGAGCCGCGCTTGGTCTTGAGCACGTCGGCGAAGACGTCGAGCTGCTTCTTCAGCGTCTCGGGCAATTCGGCCGAGCCGATCTTGAACGACGCCGCCGGCAACGAATAGCGGATCGCAGGTTTGAAGCCCATGCACTTGAAGCCGTTGGCGCGCAATTCGGCGCAGGCGTCTTCCGGGAAGAGGCCCTCCTTGACGGACGCCGCGTCGGGCACCTTGCTGCCCATGTCGACCGCATCGGCGCTCGCATTCGCCGGGGTGGCCTGGGAATGCGCCAGCGATGCCACACCGAATGTGGCGGCCAAGGCCAACAGGATGGCAAGTGGGCGTGGGGTCGTGACATGGTGCATGCGGCTCTCCAGAGGCTGGGCCGGATCATAGTCACTCCCGGCCTGGCTTCGAGGCCTTCGACGCCCCCCGGCGCAGGGGGCGCCACGGGTCGATCCGGAGCCGCATCGCAACATCGTGAAGTACATTGCAGCGTCGATTCGGCCACTGGGCGGCGTGCGTCGCGCTGGCAGGCCGGGCGAGAAAAAGCACATAAAACAAGACGGGGGTCGGGTGAGGCGGCGGTGCGCGGGCGCCGGCCGTCGGGCCCGAGGTCATCCACAGCTCACGGACCGTTATGACCTGGCACAACAAGGTGGTATGGACGGAGGGCATGTTCCTCCAGCCCCAGCATTTCCAGCAGCACGACCGCTACA
>JBDSZM010000284.1:0-3327 GCA_039925165.1 Burkholderiaceae bacterium | reverse complement strand
CCGCCGACGAGTCCTGGGGCCCCGATTTCATGCATCGCCAGGCCGACGACGTGTTGCCGGCGCTGCTCGCCGCACTCGGTGTCGATGCGGCCACGACGCCGCCCTGGCTCGTCGGTCACAGCGACGGCGGCTCAATCGCGCTGCTGTACGCGGCGCATCGGCCGCGCGCGCTGGCCGGCGCGATCGTGCTGGCGCCGCACATCCGGGTCGAGCCGGTCTCCATCGCGAGCATCGAACGCGCGCGCATCGCGTACGCGCAGACCGACCTGCGCCGGCGGCTGGCACGCCATCACGCCGATCCCGACTCGGCCTTTCATGGCTGGAACCGCGCCTGGCTGGATCCGGCGTTTGCCGCCTGGTCGATCGAAGGCGAGCTGGACGCCATCGCGTGTCCGCTGCTCGCGATCCAGGGCCTCGACGACGAGTACGGCACGCTGGAACAGATCCGCGGCATCGCGCGGCGGGTGCCTGGCACTCGGTTGCTCGAGCTGGAGCGTTGCGGCCACGCGCCGCAACGCGACCGGCCGGACGTGGTGATCGACGCCGCCGTCGATTTCATCCGCGCCGCGCGGGCGCGAGCGGACCGAAAGCCAGCGCGGCCGGTGACCCGAGGCTGATGTCGGCCGGCGGGACGCGCCACCCGTCGACCTTTGCGCAGTGCCGGGACGGAGCGCACCTCGGCGACGTCGGCGTTGATCGTCGTCGCGCGGACCTCGACGTCCGATCCAGCGAGGGCAGTGATGGCAGTGTGTCAGGCGTCGAGCCGTTGCTCGCGGAACAGGCCGAGCCTTTCCTGCGCGACGCGGTCCGAATAGGAAAAGAGCACCCGATTTTCCGTCGCGCGCAGCGTGTAGGCCATCCAGCCCGGCACCACGACGACGTCGTGCGGGGTGAGTCGCAGCGCTTGCCCGTCCACGCGCAGCTCGCCGCCGCCTTCGACGACGATGAAGACGGCGCTGTCGGTCGACCGGTACGGCCGGGTCGCGAAGCCTTGCGGCAGCGGCCGCACCATGGTGGCGATGGTCGGCATCGTCCAGCCGCCGTCGAGCGGGTTGACATAGCGCATCAGGTGGCCGAGCTGTGGGTCGGGCGAACCCGAATGTTCGAGCGGGTGCAGCGCCTCGCGGGTGCGGGCGTAGGGGTAGTTGAAGACCGGCGAATTGAGCGAAGCGCTGCGGTGGTCGACCGGCAACAGGCCACTGCCGTAGCGCGCGAGGGCATCGCCTTCGGGCGTGTGAGCGGCGCGTCCTCGGCCAGGGCCCAGCCGGCCGCAGGGTCTCGCCGATCGCGTCGTGCATGACGAGCTCGTCGATGTAGGCGGCGATGGCCCGCATCGCCTCGCCGCCGCCGAGCGCATCGAAGGCGGCAAAGGCGTTCCGACCGAGCGGGATGCCGCCGCCGATCTCGCCGATTTGCGGCGACTGTTCGAGCACGCTGACGTCGACGCCGCCGCGGGTCAGGGCCAGCGCCGCCGCAAGGCCGCCGATGCCACCGCCGGCGACGATCACGGGCAGGGTCGAAGGGGCGGATGGGGTCACGTCGGCTCCTTTCGCTGCGGCAGTTCCGGTGGAATGAATCCCACCCTGCACTGCGCGGCCGCGGGTGGCCTCAGCGGGGCGTCGGTGCGCGCCGGTAGGTGACGAAGCTGTAGTCGAAGCCGCGGTCGCTGCGCATGGTCTCGCGCGCGGTCTCGACGAAGGCGCCCGGCGGCAGGGCCGGGAAAAAAGTGTCGGCGTCGAAGCTGGCGTCGATCTCGGTCAGCACCAGCTCGTCGGCGCGCGGCAGCGCCTGCTCGAAGATCTGCGCGCCACCGATGACGAAGACCTTGGGCGCGTCGACGACCCGCGCCAGTGCAGCGTCGAGCGAGTGCACCGCCTCCGCGCCGGCGGCCTGCCACGCAGGGTCGCGCGTGACCACGAGGTTGCGCCGGCCCGGCAGCGGTTTGCCGATCGAGTCCCAGGTGCGGCGGCCCATGATCACCGGGCAGCCGAGCGTCGTGCGCTTGAAGTGGCGCAGGTCCTCGCTCAGGCGGACCAGCAGGCCGTTGCCCTTGCCGATGCCGCCGGCGCGGTCGATCGCGGCGATCAGGCTGAGGAGGGGGTGGGGCGGCGTTGGAGCGGCGGGCATGGGCCGATTGTCGGGTCGGGCGCCGCGTCTGGGATGATGCGCGTCGGTATTCGAAGCGTTGAAGGAACCCCCATGTCCGAGACCCCCAAGGCGCCTCTCGAGCCGCCGCTCGACGCCTGGCGCGAGGCCGCCGCCCGGTCCGCCCCGGGCGGCGACCTGGACGCGCTGAACTGGGTGACGCCGGAAGGCATCGTCGTCAAGCCGCTCTACACCGCCGCCGATCTCGAAGGCCTGCCGCACACCGACACGCTGCCCGGTTTTCCGCCGTACGTGCGCGGCCCGCAGGCGACGATGTACGCGGCCCGGCCGTGGACGATCCGCCAATACGCCGGCTTCTCGACCGCCGAAGCTTCGAACGCCTTCTACCGCCAGGGCCTGGCGGGCGGCGGCCAGGGGGTGAGCGTCGCCTTCGACCTGGCAACCCACCGCGGCTACGACAGCGACCACCCGCGCGTCACCGGCGATGTGGGCAAGGCGGGCGTGGCGATCGACAGCGTCGAGGACATGAAGATCCTCTTCGACGGCATTCCGCTCGACAAGGTGAGCGTGTCCATGACCATGAACGGTGCGGTGCTGCCGGTGCTCGCGGCCTACGTGGTTGCGGCCGAAGAACAGGGCGTGGCGCAGGCGCAGCTCAGCGGGACGATCCAGAACGACATCCTCAAGGAGTTCATGGTCCGCAACACCTACATCTACCCGCCCGAGCCGAGCATGCGCATCGTCGGCGACATCATCGGCTACACCGCCGACCGGATGCCGCGCTTCAACTCGATCAGCATCAGCGGCTACCACATGCAGGAGGCCGGGGCGAACCAGGCGCTCGAGCTGGCCTTCACGCTGGCCGACGGCAAGGCGTACGTGCAGACGGCGCTGGCCCAGGGGCTCGACGTCGACGCCTTCGCGCCGCGGCTGTCGTTCTTCTGGGCGATCGGCATGAACTTCTATCTGGAAGTAGCCAAGATGCGTGCCGCCCGGCTGCTGTGGTGTCGGATCATGAGCGGCGTCGGCGCCAAGAACCCCAAGAGCCTGCAGTTGCGCACCCACTGCCAGACCAGCGGCTGGAGCCTGACCGAGCAGGACCCGTACAACAACGTCGTGCGCACCACCATCGAGGCGATGGCCGCGGTGTTCGGCGGCACGCAGAGCCTGCACACCAACAGCTTCGACGAGGCGATCGCGCTGCCGACGGAGTTCAGCGCG
>JBDSZM010000283.1:0-3448 GCA_039925165.1 Burkholderiaceae bacterium | reverse complement strand
CTTCTTCCAGAACGGCGCCTGCGTCTTGATGTAGTCCATCAGGTACTCGCAGGCCTGGAAAGCCTGGCCGCGGTGCGCCGACGTGACCGCCACCAGCACGATTTGATCGTGCGGCTGGAGCAGGCCGACGCGGTGCACGACGCGCGCGCAGCGGATGTCGAAGCGCTGCAACGCGGCGTCGATCATGGCGTCGATGCTGCGCTCGGTCATGCCGGCGTAGTGCTCGAGCTCCATCGACGCGATGCCCTGGCCGTCGCTGCGGTCGCGCACGGTGCCGATGAAGCTGACCACCGCGCCGACCGCGCCGTCGCCGCGGCGCAGCGCCGCGACCTCGGCCGCAAGGTCGAAATCGGTGATCTGGATGCTCACCCGCGGCGCTGTCAACTCAACCCCCGGTGACGGGTGGGAAGAAGGCGACTTCGGCGCCGGACGGGATCACCGCGCCTTCGTCGCACAGGACCTGGTCGAGCGCGGCGCGCACGCTGCGGGTGCGGGCCAGCGCCTGCGCATGCGTCCCGCCGCGGCCGACCAACAGGTCGCGCAACTGCGCCACGGTCGTGCCGGCCGGCAGGTCGAGCGCCTCGCCGGTGCCCAGGGCCTCGCGGATCGACGCGAAGTAGCGCAGTCGCACGTTCATGAGGTCAGGTCGGCGAAGGGAATGAACGCCACGCTGTCGCCCCGCGCGATCGCCTGCCCGGCCGGGTTGTCGATCACGCCGTCGCCCCAGACGGTGGAGGTCAGCACGCCCGAACTCTGGTTCGGGAACAGGTCGAGACCGCCGGCATCGTTGCGGCGCACCCGCATGAACTCGCGTCGGCGATCCGGCCGCGGCCACTCGAAATCGGCCCGCATGGCGATCGGCCTCGGCGCCAGGTCGGTGGCGCCCTGCAAGCGCAGCAGCACCGGCCGCACCGCCAGCGCGAACGTCACGAAGGCCGACACCGGGTTGCCCGGCAGGCCGATGAAGTGGGCCCGGCTGCCGTCGCCGCGCCGGACCTCGCCGAACGCGAGCGGCTTGCCGGGCTTGATCGCGATCTGCCACAGGTCGAGCCGACCCTCGGCCTGCACCGCCGGCTTCAGGTGGTCTTCCTCGCCGACCGAGACGCCGCCGCAGGTCACGATGAGGTCGTTGCCTTCGGCCGCGCGGCGCAGCGCGTCGCGGGTCGCTGCGAGCGTGTCGACGACGATCCCGAGATCGGCGCAGACGCCGCCGGCCGCCTCGATCAGGGCGCGCAGCGTATAGCGGTTCGAGTTGTAGATGGCGCCCGGCTCGAGCGGCTCGCCCGGCATGGCCAGTTCGTCGCCGGTCGAGAACAGCGCGACCCGCGGCCGGCGCGCGACGCGCAGGCTGCCGAAGCCGACCGACGCCGCCATGCCCAGACCCTGCGGACGCAGCCGCAGGCCGCTGGCCAGCACGACCGCGCCGTCGCGCACATCCTCCCCGCGGCGCCGGATCGCCTGCCCCGACACCGGCAGCGTGTCGATGCGCACGGCATCGTCCTGCGCGGCACACAGCTCCTGCATCACGACCGCATCGGCGCCGGCGGGGATCTGCGCGCCGGTGAAGATGCGCGCCGCGGTGCCCGGCTGCAGGGCGCTGCCGACCACACCGGCGGGGATGCGCTGGCTGACCGGCAGCACGGTGCCCGACACCGGCACGTCGGCACAGCGCAGCGCATAGCCATCCATCTCCGAATTGTCCTGCGGCGGCACGTCGAAGCCGGAGCGGATGTCCTGCGCCAGCACCCGGCCGAGGGCGTCGAAGGTCGACACGGTCTCGGCGGCTTCGGGCGACGGCGCGGGCACGGCGTCCAGCAGGCGCTCGAGCGCTTGGTCTAGCGTCAGCATCGGCGGACGCGCCGCGGCGCCGGCGGGCAGCGTCGCGCTCACCGCCGAACGCCCTGCACGGGCCAGGTCGCGTCGAGCCGCGGTCTGTTCATGCCGCGTGCTCGGCCAGGTAGGCCTTGACCACCTCGGCGTCGGCGGGCATGACGCGGAAGCGCTTCGGCAGGGCCTCGATGCCGCGCAGGGCCGCCGGCGCTTCGGGCTGGCGTCCGACCGCCTCGACGATGGTCTGCGCGAACTTCACCGGCAGCGCGGTCTCCAGCACGATCATCGGCACGCCCGGCTCGAGGTGCTCGAGCGCGACCTTCAGGCCGTCGGCGGTGTGGGTATCGATCAGCGTGCCGTGACGCGCGTCGGTGTCGCGGATGGTGGCGAGCCGGTCAGCATGGCTGCTGCTGCCGGACACGAAGCCATACTCAGCGATGCGCGCGAACTCGGTAGGCGTCAGTGTGAAGGCGCCGCGCGCATCGAGTTCGCCCTTGAACAGGCCAGCGGTGCGCACGCCGTCGCGACCCAGCAGGTCGTAGACGAAGCGCTCGAAGTTCGAGGCCTTGGAAATGTCCATCGACGGGCTCGAGGTCTCGTGCGTCTCGGCACTGCTGCGGACCCGGTAGGTGCCGCTGCGGAAGAACTCGTCGAGCACGTTGTTCTCGTTGGTCGCGAGCACCAGCCGGCGGATCGGCAGCCCCATCATGCGGGCGACGTGGCCGGCGCAGATGTTGCCGAAGTTGCCCGAGGGCACGCCGAAGCTGACCATCTCGTCGTTCGGGTTCGCCGTTGGGCCGCCCCGAGGCGAACGCGCCCCCCCGGGGGGCTGTGAGGCAACGCCGAGCTGGGGGGCCGGATTCGTCGCCTGGAAGTAGCCGGCGAAGTAGTAGACGACCTGCGCCAGCAGGCGCGCCCAGTTGATCGAATTGACCGTGCCGACGTGGTGGCGGCGCTTGAAGGCCAGGTCGTTGCTGACCGCCTTCACGATGTCCTGGCAATCGTCGAACACGCCCTCGACCGCGAGGTTGTGGATGTTCGGGTCCTGCAGGCTGAACATCTGCGCCTGCTGGAACGGGCTCATGCGGCCGTGCGGCGACAGCATGAAGACGTTGATGCCGCGCTTGCCGCGCATCGCATACTCGGCCGCGCTGCCGGTATCGCCCGAGGTCGCGCCCAGGATGTTCAGCACCTCGCCACGGCGCGCCAGCTCGTACTCGAAGAGCTGGCCGAGCAACTGCATCGCCATGTCCTTGAACGCCAGCGTCGGGCCGTTCGACAGTCCCTCGATCCAGACCCCCGGGCCGAGCGGACGCAGCGGCGCGATGCGCGGATCGCCGAAGGTCTGCACGGTGTAGGTCGCCTCGACCAGGCGCTTCAGGTCGGCCGGCGGAATGTCGTCGATGTAGAGCGACAGGATCTCGAAGGCGAGGGCCGGATACGACAGTTCGCGCCAGCGTCCGAGCGTCGCCGCATCGACGCGCGGATAGCGCTCGGGCAGGTACAGCCCGCCGTCGGGCGCCAGGCCCTCGAGCAGGATCTCGCAGAAGCGCCGCGGGGTCGCGTCGCCGCGGGTGCTGAGGTAGTTCAACCCAGCTCCTCCTTGCGGATCTTGACG